>CAMFIY010000331.1 GCA_945952575.1 uncultured Leucobacter sp. | reverse complement strand
ATCCCGATGGGTTCGGTCGGCGGGAGATCCAGCGGATCGCTCACGGCCACCGGGGCCTCCGGCGCATCGCTCGCGTGCTCGGCTTCGGCCGCGTCGTCCGGCTCGTCGTCTCCCCCGACGGTGGCCGAGTCGAGGAAGGCGCGCAGCTCGTCTTCGTTCATCGGGCCAGCATACCTGCCCCGTCGGAGCGACTTCTGGCTGTTTCCTAAGGCCTGGACGCCCGGGCGACGGCGGCCAGGTGCGGCACGTCGGTGCCGCAGCACCCGCCGAACACCTGAGCATTCGGTGCGACCTCGCGAAGCGCCAGCAGGCCTTCGGCGAAATCCGAGGGGAGATCCCCGGGCCCGTCATCGTCGTGCCGGGCCGCGTTCAGGCGGAACCCGATGATCCGCCCCGCGGTGTCGGCATCGATTCCGCCCCCTCCGGGTTCGGCGTCGAACGCTCTCGCCGCCTCTGCGGGGTGGGCGCAGTTGATGAGGTAGCCGAGGGGCGGGATCCCGGCCGCCCCATCGACCTCCCGGATCGCGGCGGCGAGCGTGCTGCCGCTGGGCAGCAGCCCGTCGGCTCCGACCGTGAACGAGACCCCGCCGGGCATTCCGGCGGCGCCGGCCGCACGCACGACGCCGATCGCCTCGGCGGCGTCGAGCGTGGTCACCGAGGTGACACGATCGGCACCCGCGGCGGCGAGCGCAGCGACCTGCGGAGCGTGGTAGGCCGCGGCCTGATCCGGCGTCATCCGCCGCGCCGGATCGTAGTCGTCGAAACGCGGCCCGACGCAGCCGTTGACCGTCACCGGCACCCGCGGTGCGGCACCGGCGACGACCTCCCGCAGCAGTTCGACGGCGGCGACGTTGATCCGCTCGCTCGCCTCCGCCCCGTACCCGAGGAGCTCGAGCCAGTCGGGGTTGGCTCGCCAGGTCGGCGTGTCGAGCACGAGCGGCGAGCCGACGCGGTCGGCCAGCTCGATGAACGGCCGATAGTAGTCGCGCAGCGCCTGCCGCCCCGTCTCGGTATCGAGCAGCACGAACGCCGCGAACTCCGGTAGTTCTTGATGCAGGCGGTCGGTCAGCGCGGTCTCGATGCCGCCGTCGGCGAGTGCGATGGTCATATTCGGTTCACCCCAGTCCGGAGATCAGATTGATGACGGTCGCCATGATGCCGGCGCCGAAGAGATAGCCGAGCAGCGTCTGACCGATCACGACGCGGCGCATCCCGTTGCGCGTGACGTTGGTGTCGGCGACCTGATACGTCATGCCGAGTCCCACCGAGAAATAGGCGAAATCGGTGTACTCCGGATCCTCGTCCTGGTTGAAGACGATCCCGCGCGTCGGCTCGGCGTCGGCGCCGGGCTCGTAGTACATCTTGGCGTAGTGCAGCATGTAGTTCGTCTGGATCAGCGCCCAGGAGGCGGCGACGCTCAGGACCGCGGTGCCGGCGAGGAGATAGGACGCCGGGCCGGACTCATGGCGCGCCTGCACGGCCACGACGGCGACCGCCGCCAGGCTCGCGACGCTGCCGATCGTGGCGATGATACGGGCGATTCGGCGCCCGGGGTCCTCCGCGGTCGCGTGCAGACGGGTCTCCTCGGCGCCCATCGACCAGGTCTCGAGCAGCACCCAGGCGATCGCGGTGGCGGCGAGCGCCGCCCAGCCGGAGAGCAGGCCGGCGGCGATCCCGAGCCAGGGCATCGTCGGTGCAGCGACCGCCGCACCGACCAGCAGCGCCACGATCCAGCGGATCCGCGCTCGCGATCTCAGCGGAAGTCGGCTCATGCTGGCGATGCTACCCGCATTCCCGGCCTCCCCTCGAACGCTCATCTGCGCTCGTTGCCCCGCTTGTAGTTGCCGGTCACCCGGGCGAGAAGCTGCTGATCCTCGACCTCGTCTCGGCCGAGCCGCCCCTCGAGTCGACTCGCCTCGGCTCCGCGCACGACGGTCACGGTGCGACCCGCTCGTGAGACATGCACCACGCCCGACTTCGTGATCCGGTACGCGAAGGGGTCGTCGGCCAGCCCCTCGGGCAGCTCCGCGCTCACGCCGCGCCTCTCGCGGACTCCTCGATCGCGGCAACGTACTCCCGCCACCACGTCGCATCGTGATCCGGCAGGTTGCGGGCCGCATCGCGCATCCCTGCAGCCCCGTCGATGAGCTCGCGGACGATATCGGCGTGGCCGGCATGGCGATGCGTCTCGGCGATCACATGGACCAGCAGTCGGCGGACGGTCACTTCGGGCTCGCCCCACCAGGGGACGACCCCGCCGCCCTCGGGCCCGAGTTCCCGCACCGTCTCGTCATCCGATGCCCAAGCCTGCCGGTACAGGCCGACGATGAACTCCTTCGACTGATCCGCGGTCGCCCACATGTCCGCGTTGTCGGGCGCACCCTCGTCCAGCCAGGGGGAGGCGAAGACCGGCTCCCGGCCCAAGCATTCGGTCAGGTAGCCGTGCTCGATGCTCGCCATGTGCTTGACGAGGCCGAGCAGATTCGTCCCCGTCGTCGTCATCGGCCGCCTCATGTCGTACTCGCTCAGCCCCTCCAACTTCCAGAGCAGCGCGTCGCGCCCCGCCTGGAGGTATCGGAGGAGGAGTTCGATCTCTTCGTTCGGCTCGGCGGCTCGGGTCTCGGTCATGTGCCACAGCGTAGCCCCGACCGCCGACATCTCCACTGATGTGCAGCTTTCCGACGGATGTGCATCTTGCGCACGGTCGGGAAGATGTACATCCGTCGGCAAGGTGCACACCCATCACGAAGACGGATCCACGAGCCCGAACCGCCCGTGCGCCCGTGCGCCCGCGCGCCCGCGCCCAGGGTCTGGGACGATGGAACCGTGATCCTGGAGACCGAGCGCCTGCGGCTGCGCGAACTGACCGCCGCGGATCTGCCCGCGCTGCGCGGGATCCTGCAGGACGCGGAGACCATGATCGCGTACGAGGGCCCGTTCGACGAGGTCGAGGTGCGCGAGTGGCTGGAGCGGATGCTCGCCCGATATCGCGAAGACGGCTTCGCGCTCTGGGCCGTGGAGATCGCCGCGACCGGCGAGTTCGTCGGCCAGTGCGGACTCACCAGGCAGCGCATCGACGGCGAGGAGGTGATAGAGGTCGGCTACCTGTTCGACCGGGCCCACTGGCGCCGGGGCTACGCCACCGAGGCGGCCGCCGCGTGCCGGGACTACGCCTTCTCGCGGCTCGGCGTCGCGCGCGTCTACGCCCAGGTGCGCGACACGAACCTCGCGTCGATGAACGTCGCGATCCGGCTCGGGATGACGGTGCGCAGCCGCTTCATCAAGCACTATCGGGGCGTCGCCATGCCCCACCTCGCGTTCGCCGTGGATCGAGCTCGGCCCTGAGCCACGCGTTGCGGCGCGCGAGCAGGCGGGACATGTAGCGGCGCAGGACGAGCCGGTCCGCGAGCGCCCCCAACGGCCCGAGCGGCGAGGCGAACTCGACCAGATCGATCATCCGGGTGCTCGCGCCGCTCGGGTCCGCCGCCTCGAACCGGTGCTCGTGCCGCCAGTGCGCGAACGGGCCCGCCACCTGC
>CAMFIY010000330.1 GCA_945952575.1 uncultured Leucobacter sp. | reverse complement strand
GTCCCGACATGAAGGCGACGTCGATGCCCGAGTCCTTCGACGCGGTGAGCTTGGCGACGATGTCCTCGTTCGTGGCGTGGTTGACGATCGTGACCTTCACCCCGGTCGCCTTCTCGAAGCGCTCGGCCAGGTCCTCGGGGTAGTAGTCGGCCCAGATGCCGACGGTGAGCGTCTGCTTCGACAGGTCGGCATCGTGGTCGAGCTTCTCGGTCGGAGCGGCATTTCCGCCGCCCGAGCAGGCGGTGAGGGCGAACAGGGCGGCCGTGGCGAAGCCGACGGCGGCGGTGATTCTGGGGTGCTTCATCGGACCAGACCTCCATTGGACGGGAACAGTATCAGGGCGATTGTTCCATCGAATGACAAGAAACGACAAGCCGATCACACCAATGGTGACAAGATGTTTACATTTCTCCTTGAATTCAGGTTCAATGAATGCAATGGATCCGACGACTTCGACCCCGAGCCTCGACGGCGATCGCGTGAGCTGGTTCCGCGACGGCCTCGAGATCGAGCCCGCGGCCGGCACCGGCATCGCGGCGGGCATCGTCGACCGGGTGCTCGGCGAGGTTCGAGATCACGCAGCCGGCGGCGCGCGCGAGCGGGCGATCCCGGTCGATCAGACCCACACCTCGGTGATCGTCGACGAGCGCCGAGTGGTCAAGATCGTCGGGTCCTGGGGCGCCGCGGATCGCGCGGCCGCGATCCTCGAACGGCTCCGCGACGCCGGCTCCACCGCGACGCCGGCCTTCCTCGGCGTGCTCGAGTGGGAGCGGCCCGGGCGCGGATCGTCGGTGCTGGCCCTCGTCACCGAATACGTGCCCGACTCGGAGGACGGCTGGACCTGGGCCGTCGATGACGCGCTCGCGCACCTCGCGGACGATGCCGGGGAGCCGGAGTGGCCGCGCGCGCTCGGCGCGCTCACGGCGCGGATGCACGCGGCGCTGCGGGAGGATCCCGATCCCGGCGCCCCGGATCCTCGGCGGCGGGACCGTGAGCGCGCGCTCGCGGTGCTCGATCGCACGTACGCGCTGCTCGACGAGCCCGGAGATGAGGGCGAGCCGAGGCCCGAGGGGATGCGGCGGCGCCTGCGCGGGAGGCGTGCGGCGCTCGCCGCAGCGATCCGCACGATCCCCGAGCAGTCGAGCGCGCCGCTCGTGACGCCGCACGGCGACTTCCACGTCGGGCAGATCCTGCGCACCGGCGACGGCCGCTATCTCGTGCTCGACTTCGACGGCGACCCGCAATGGGGGCCCGAGCAGCGGTTCCGACCCGACGGCGCCGCGCGCGACGTGGCGCACATGCTCGTCTCGATCGACCTCGTCGCCGCGGTGGTGCAGCGGCGGCTCGGCGGCCCCGACGAGCGGGCCTGGGCCTGGGCCGAGGCGGCGCAGCGCCGGTTCCTCGACGCCTACCTGGCCGAGGTGGGGGAGGGTGCTCGTGGCACGCTGCTCGACACCTCGGCGATCCCGGGTCTGATGGCCGAGCAACTGCTGCTCGAGCTCTCCTACGCCGAGCGCTACCTGCCCGTCTGGCGCTACGCGCCGGACGGTGCGATCGCCCGCCGCTACCCGCGCGAGAGCGCGCCGAACACCGATGAGAACGACGAGACGGAGTCGCCATGGAGCCCGCCCGCTTCACCGAGGATCTGAACCGCCTGCCCGAGACGCTGCTCGGCCTGGCCGAGGCGCTCGAGGCCGGCCTGCCCGGACTCGCCGAGGCCGAGCGCCTGGGCGCCGAGGCCGCCGCGCGTGCCGGGCGAGCGCCGCGCGTGCTCATCCTCGGCATGGGCTCGAGCAACTACGCCGCCGACATCGTGGCCCGCGAGGCGCGCGAAGCCGGCGCCTCCGTCGTCGCCGAGCTCGCGAGCACCCGGGCGCTGCCGCCCGCGGCGGAGGATCTGATCGTCGTCGCCGTCTCGGCGACCGGAGGCAGCGTCGAAGTGCTCGACGCGGTCTCGCGCTATGTCGGGGCGGGGCGCCTGATCGCGGTGACGAACCGCGAGGGCTCGAAGCTGGAGGGCCTCGCCGAGCTCACGATCGGCCAGCACGCCGGCGCGGAGGTGAGCGGGATCGCGAGCCGCTCCTTCCGCCACACCCTGCTGGTGCTGCGCGCGCTCGTGGCGGCGCTGCACGCACCCGGGCACCCCGTGCGCGAGCGGCTCGGCGGGCTTCCCGGGCTGGCCCGCGCCGGAGCGGCGGCGAGCCAGGCGCTGCTCTCGACCGCGGCCGATTGGGCGGCGCCCGTGACGGAGGCGCTCACCGCGCCGATGGGCGCATGGGTGCTGGCGCCGGTCGAGCGCTTCTCCTCGGCGCGGCAGTCGGCGCTCATGATGCGCGAGGTGCCCCGCCGGGCGGCGTTCGCCTCGGAGACGGGCGACTGGTCGCACGTCGACGTCTACCTCACCAAGACGCAGGACTATCGCGCGCTCGTCTTCGCCGGCTCGGCCTGGGATGCGCAGGCGCTCGACTGGATGACGCAGCGCGGTTCGACCTGGGTGTCGGTCGGCGGAGAACTGCCGGGCGCCGTCGAGACCCTGCGATTCCCGGGCGACGAGGATCCGCGCGTCGCGCAGCTGGCCGAGGTGCTCGTGGCCGAGCACGTGGCCGCCCGCTGGTTCGAGGGCGCGTAGGGTTCTGAGGGCTCGTCCCCTTCCTCCGGCACCGAGGAGTCGCAACACGCCGGCTCGCCCCGCCTGGAAGCGGCGTGTTGCGAATCTTCGACGGGCGCTGGCGCACACGTTGCGCGGGCGGGCACACGCCGCGGACGGGAGGCAACGTGTGCTGCGACGATAGCGCGGGCGCCGAGCCGCTGCCCGGCCCCGCCTGACCGGGGCTAGGCGGAGCCCCGCAGCGCGCCGTCCATGAACCGCACCACGTTGGGGTCGACGATCACGTCGGCCGGCCGCAGCGGCCGCTTCAGGTAGAGCCCGTCGAGCGAGCGCACGCGGCTCAGGGCGACATACGTCTGTCCGGCGCTGAAGGCGCGCGGGCCGAGATCCACCACCGCGGCGTCGTAGGTGTGCCCCTGGGACTTGTGCACCGTCACGGCCCAGGCCAGTCGCAGCGGGAACTGCTCGAATTCCGCCACGACCTCCTTCTCGAGCTTCTTCGTGTCGGTGTCGTAGCGATAGCGGTAGCGCTCCCAGACGGTCGGCTCGACCTCGAACTCCTCGTCGCCCACCTCGACCCAGACGGTGCCCGAGACGCGGCTCACGGCGCCGATCGTGCCGTTGACCCACCGGCCGTCGGAGTCGTTCCGCAGGAACATGACCTGGGCGCCGGGCTTCAACTCCAGCACCTCGTCGGCGGGGTAGGTGTTCTCACGGAACTCTCCATTGATCTCGGCCACCGCGCGGAGCGGCGTACCGGTGATCCTCGCGAGCCGCTCAGCGTTGATCCGCGCGACCGTCGCATTGGTCGTCGCGAGCGTGATCACGTCGTCGGGTGCGGGGCGTGCCCCGGCCGAGTTGAGATCCTCGGCCTGATCCTCGGTCACCTCGCCGTGCCGCACCGCGCCCAGGATCTGCTTGAAGCGGTCGTCGCGCTGACGG
>CAMFIY010000329.1 GCA_945952575.1 uncultured Leucobacter sp. | reverse complement strand
CCATCGAGGCGTAGGGGCTCTCGCTAACGGAGGCGTGGTCGTTCTTCTTGATGGATGGCTTGACGGGTCTTCAGCAGTTGTTGTTTTTAATGATACGGCGACCACCGAGATCTACACAGTCCCAGACGACCTGATCGGTCTGGATCTGCGCGGAGTACTTGCCGTAGTCGACCGGGTTGACCATCTCGGTCTTGATGCCGGTCGACTCGGTGAAGGGCTCGGCCCAGGCCTGCTTGTAGCCCGCCTCGGTCGTGCCGCCCCAGGTGACCAGGGTCAACGGCTCGCCGCTGCCGCCGCCCCCGCTGGAGTCGCCCGAGGAGCAGCCGACGAGCATCGCTCCGATGACGATGGAAGCAGCTCCCAACGCCAGTGTTGAAAGAGTGCGCTTGCGCATCATGGTTCCTTTCGTGATTCTCCCCCGTGCATCGGGGGTTCGGTGTGTCCGCGGGCCCGCGCTGCGGCGGTTCCGCGGGGTGGGGTTCAGACCTGCTCGGCGGCCTGAAGCTCTTCGAACTCGGCGATCATGCGCCGCATCACCTTGAGCGCACCGACTCCCGCGGGAACCCCGCAGTAGACGGTGAGCTGCTTGAGCGCCGCGAGCAGCTCCGCGGGCGTGACGCCGTTGCGCAGCGCGCCGCGGGTGTGTATCTCGAGCTCCTCGAGCCGACCGAGCGCCGCCGTCATGACGATCACCAGCAGGCTGCGCGTCGCGGGCGGCAGGGTGTCGTCCGTCCAGACCTCGCCCCAGCAGTAGCTCACCATGAAGGGCTGGAACGCCCGGGTCATCGGATCGTCCGGACCTACCGCGGAGTCGACGTAGGCGTCCCCGAGGACCCGGCGGCGCACCGCCATGCCCTCGCTGAAGAGCGGCTCATACTTCGTGTGTTCTGACAAAACGATCAATCTCCTTCGCAACGGTCTCGGTGGTCTCCTGCAAGAGCTGGTGCTTCACGTCCGGCACCGTCACGGCGGTGCCGTTTCGGACGTTTCGCGCGATGTACTCCGACATGTGCGGCGGGGATCCGACGTCGCCGGCGCCGGCGATCGCGAGCACCGGCACGTCGATCTCGCCGAGGCGCCCGGCGAAGTCGTTGGTCGCGAGCACCCGGTAGGCGGCCGCGTAGCAGCCGGGGTCGAGCCGCGCCATGCGCTCGAGCGTCCGCGCACCGGCCTCCGGATGGTCTGCGAGGTAGGCCGGGGTGTACCAGCGGTCGACGCTCGTCTTCGCGACCTCGTAGGGTCCGAGCCTCTCCACCTCGGCGAGGCGTTCCAGCACCCGCTCCCGCTCCGCCTCCGTGCGATCCGCGACGGAGCCGACTGCGATCAGCGCGGCGACGCGGTCCGGATGCGCGAGCGCAGTCGCCTGTGCGATGAGGCCGCCGAGAGAGAATCCGGCGAGCACCGCCCGGTCGAAGCCGAAGCGGTCGAGGATCCCGATGGCGTCGGCGACGAAGTCCGCCATCTCGTACGGCGGCGGCGGGTTCGGCGCGTCCACCTCGTGCCCGCGCAGGGTGTAGCGCACGAGCGGGCGGTCTCCGGGCAGGAGGTCCGCGACCCCGGCCCAGGAGTCGAGCGAGTCGCCGACCCCGTGGATCATGAGGATCGGGATCCCGGGCGCCCCCTCGTTGGTCAGTCGAACGGCGGGCACGGTCAGGCCTTCCCGTACGCCGAGATGACCCGCTCGCCGAAGCGGCGCACCGATGCGACCTCTTCCGCGAAGGGCAGCCCCCAGGTCGCGTTGTAGAGGAAGGTGCTCGTGCCGTAGCGCTCGTACTCTTCGAGCCGGGTCAGGATGTTCTCCGCGGTGTCGAACATCTGGGCCTCCCGGATGACGTCCCGCTTGAAGTTGTCGGCCTGGCTCTCGATCGAGGTCGGATCGATGTAGGTCACCCAGCCGTCCTTCACCTCGCCGTCGGTTCGGAAGAGATTCGAGAAGTAGCCCTCGCCCCGCAGCAGCGCGTCGATCGCGATGTCGATGTCGGCCTCGCTCTCGGCGACGTAGGTGTCGCGGAGGACCATCATCTTGGGCCGGTAGTCCGCAGAGGCCTTCTCGACGGCCGCGTCGAGGCGCTCGCGCAGCGAGGCGACCTCCTCCATGCCGAGCGAGAGCGGCGCGACCATGACGTTCGCGCGGTTCCGGATCGCGATGTCGAACACGTCGGGGTGGCGGGCCGAGACCCAGATCGGCGGCCCGTCCGCCGTGCGCGGGCGCGGGGTCGAGGTGGTCTCGGGGAACTTCCACAGCGAGCCGTCGTGCGCGTAGTCGCCCTTCCACAGCCCGCGGAGGGCGGGCAGCAGTTCGCCCAACTGCTCGCGGGCGATCTCCGGGGGCATGCCGCCGGCCATCCGCGCGAACTCGTAGGGGTAGGCGCCCCGGCCGATACCGAGCTCGAGACGGCCCCCGCTGATGTGGTCGAAGAGCGCCGCCTCCCCGGCCAGGCGGATCGGATGCCAGTAGGGGGCGCACAGCACGGCGGTGCCGAGGCGAACCCGTTCCGTGACCGAGGCGAGGTGGGTGAGCAGGGTGAAGGGAGCAGGCGCGATGGTCATCTCGTGACCGTGGTGCTCGCCGACGAAGACGCCCGAGAAGCCGGCGGCCTCGGCGGCCCGCGCGAGTTCGGTGATGTCCGCGAGATTCTGCTCGAACGAGATCGAGGGATCGCGTCGGCCCAGATCGAGCATGAGTGCGAATTCCATGGTGTCTCCTTGTGATGGGGGCGGGTACGTGGTCGAGGGGCGGACCGGTCAGGCCTCGTCGGCCGGTTCCGCCGCACCGCCCATGACGAACGGGTCGTTGCCTATCCCCGAGTAGTTGATGATCACGGTCTTCTCGCGCGTGAACTCCTCGAGCTCGCGGCTGCCGCCGAGCCGGCCGTAGCCACTGTCCTTCACACCGCCGGCGGTCAAGGACGCCTCGGGTGCGCGATAGGTGTTGACCCAGACGGTGCCGGACTCGAGCTCCTCGGTCGCGCGGAATGCGGTGTCGAGGTCGCGCGTCCAGACACCGGATGCGAGGCCGAAGCGTGTGCCGTTCGCGAGTTCCATGGCCTCCTCGAAGGTGCTGAAGGGGGTGAAGCCGACCACGGGGCCGAACACCTCCTCCTGAGAGAGGCGGTGGTCGATGCCGACTCCCGAGAAGACGGCGGGCTCGAAGAAGGATCCACCGCCGACCCCCGTCGGCCGTGTCGCGCCGCCGGAGGCCAGGGTCGCTCCCTCGCTCTGCGCGGTCTCGACGAAACCGAGCGCACGCTCGAGCTGGCGTACCGAGCCGAGCGGCCCGATCTCGGTGCCCGCCCGCAGCGGATCGCCGAAGACCAGCTCCTGGGAGCGACGGGCGAGCCGCGCTACGAGCTCGTCGTAGACGTCGATGTGCACGAGCGCGCGACCGCCGGCCACGCAGGTCTGGCCCATCGCGGCGAAGACGCCGCCGACGAGTCCCTTCGTCGCGAGATCGAGATCCGCGTCGGGGAACACGATCTGCGGCGACTTGCCGCCGAGCTCGAGCATCACCGGAACGAGCCGCTCGGCGGCCGCCACGGCGACCTTCCGGCCGA
>CAMFIY010000328.1 GCA_945952575.1 uncultured Leucobacter sp. | reverse complement strand
GTGATGCAGCTCGGCGGAGCCGTTGCGCGCGTGGTCATCAACACGGCGTCCGGCGCCGGCGTCTCCGCCCTCGCCATGGACACCGCCTGGCTGCTGTTCATGATGCCGCACTCGGTGATCGCGGTCTCGCTGGCCACCGCCTATTTCACCCGGCTCGCCGAATGGGGTCAGAGCGGGCGGACCGCCGAGTTCCTCGGCGACTTCTCGGCCTCGGTGCGCCAGATCAGCCTCGTCATGGTGATGGCCTCGATCGTCCTGTTCACCGCGGCCCCGTTCATCTCCCGGGTCGTCAACGCCGGATCGAAGCTCGACTACGTCATGCAGTTCTCGCTCGTGATCCAGTGCTACATGGTGGGTCTGGCGGCCTACAGCTTCCTGTTCGTCGTGCAGCGCGCCTTCTACGCGCTCTCGGACACGCGGACGCCGTTCATCTTCACCACGGTGCAGATCGTCCTGCTCGTCGCCCTGTCGCTCGGTCTCCTCGTCCTCCCGAAGGACTGGCTCGGCGCCGCCTACGCCCTGGTCTGGTCCTTCACCACCGTGCTGCAGGCGCTCCTGGCCGTGTGGCTGCTGCGGCGGAAGATCGGGGTCATCGACGGCGCCCGGATCCTGACGAGCCTGATCCGTTTCGGGGTGGCCTCGGTGCCGGCACTCGTGCTCGGTTTCGCCGCGTTCGTGCTGAGTCGCGCGTTGCTGCCGGATCCGGGAGTCCTGCTCTCCGTGCTGCTCGGCGCCGGGCAGGCGGTGCTCGTCGCCGCGGCCTATCTGGTCACGCTGAAGCTGATCCGCTCGGAGGAGCTTGCGGAAGTCACCGCATTCGTCATGCGGAAGCTCGGAAGGAGCCGCTCGTGAACCTGACCGTCACCCCCTGCACCGATCCGGTGCTCTGGGATGGGACCGTGATCGGCCTGGGCGGGCATCCGCTGCAGCTCTGGGGCTGGGGAGAGCTGAAATCGGCGCATCGTTGGTCCGCCGAGCGGGTGCTCGTCCGCGCCGGGTCCGAGCCCGGCGCGCCGATCGTGGGCGCGTGCCAGCTGCTCACCCGGAGGCTGCCGTGGCCACTCGGCGGGTTCGTCTATGCGCCGCGCGGGCCGGTGCTGCTGCGCGGCCCGCGCGCCGCCGAGGTCGAGGGTGCGGTTCCGGGCTCCGCGGGCATTCCCGCACAGGATCCGACCCCGGGGGCCGTGGCGGACGCGGTCGCGGAGTACGTCCGCCGCACCCGTCGCGCCGTCGCCGTGTCGATCGAGCCCGACGAGGACGAGGGTCGCTTCCCGCTCTCCGGCGCCTGGCGCCGCGCCGAGACGACCGTGCTGCCGGCGCGCACGCTGATCCTCGACCTCACGCGCAGCGAGGACGAGCTCATGGCGGACATGTCGAAGAAGCATCGTCAGTACGTGCGCAAGTCCGAGCGCGAGGAGTCGCTCGAGATCCGCCGCGTCGAGACGGCAGAGCAGCTCGACGAGTGCCTGGAGGTGTACCGTGCGACGAGCGAGCGAGCCGACTTCGGCTTGCACGAAGACTCGTATTACCACGACGCCCGCACGATGCTGGGGGAGCACGCGCCGATCTGGGCCAGCTACGTCGACGGCAGGCCCGTCGCGTTCCTCTTCCTCGCGGTGAGCGGCCGCACGTCATTCGAGCTCTACGGCGGCATGGACGAGACCGGGCAGCGTCTGCGTGCGAACTACGCGCTGAAGTGGAACGCCATCCGCGAGATGAAGGCCCGCGGTGTCGAGCGCTACGACTTCGGGGGTCTCATCAATGACGGTGTGACGACCTTCAAGACCGGCTTCGCCTCGCATGAGAACCTGCTGGCCGGTACCTGGGACCGCCCGATGTTCGGCTACGGGATCTGGACGCGAGGCCTGCCGCTCGCCAAGCGTGCCGTGCGCGCGCTGCGGCGATAGCTCGGCTGTCCCGGGGAACGGCCGGGATCCGGGCGCGCCGACCGGGCTCCGCGAGAATGTCGGACCCTGCTTGTACCGTATTCCCATGGCCAGCAAGACTCCGACGCGCGGAAAAACGGGCAACTCCACGGCGAGTTCCCGCTCGCGCGCGAGCGCGAAGACGAAGGTGCTCGAACCGGAGCCGCAGGGCGGCGGGTTCGCGCGCGCCTGGCAGGGGCTCGCCCACGTCGTCGGCGGGGCGGCACGGGCGTTCCGCCCCGAGCCGATCGCGGCGGAGGATCGACGCGACGGTATCCCGCTCATGCTCGTCCTCCTCGCCATCGCCGGCGCGGTGGTGGAGTGGTTCCTGATCGGCAGCCCGGTGGCGGCTCAGATCAGCGGGTGGACGTTCGGCGGCCTCTTCGGCCGGGTCGCCTTCGGCCTGCCGATCGTCATGGTCGCCTTCGCCTTCTGGCTGTTCAACCACCCCTCCGGGGTGCACGACAACCGGCGCATCGCGATCGGGCTCGGCCTTGCGATCCTGAGCGCCTCGGGCCTCTCGCACGTGCTCGGTGCGCGACCGCAGCCGAGCCAGGGAATGGTTGCGCTGTCGGATGCCGGCGGTCTCCTGGGCTGGATGATCGGCACGCCGCTGCTCGCGCTGACCGTCTGGGTCGCCGTGCCGGTGTTCGCCCTGCTGCTGGGGCTTTCTCTCCTGATCATCACGAAGACGCCTCCCGGGCGCATCGCGGCACGTCTCCGCGAGGCCTACGGCTATCTCTTCGGCGCGCCGATGCCCGCACCGACGGCCGACGCTGACGAGACCGACGCGAAGCCCAAGGGCAAGCGCGGGCAGACGCCGCTCTTCGACGTGGACGAGCTCTCGGACGAGCAGGCCGACACCGGACGCCTGCCCTGGTGGCGGCGCAACTCCTCCGGTCGCGAAGAAGACCCAGACTACGCTCGCGACGCGGACGCGATCGACGACCTGTTCGGCGGCGAGGACCAGGAGAGCCGGGATCGCGCCTTCGACAGCGCGCTCGAACCGGAGCAGTCGACCGATGTGCTGACCGCCGACGTGCTCGACGCCGGCCTGCTCGACGAGCCCGCCGCAGCCCGCCCCGTTGCGGCCGAGCCGGATCCCGAGATCGCCCAGATCCACGACGAAGCGGCGGCGACGACCACGTTCGCAGTGGCGCCCGCGCCCTCGGCCGCGCACCCGTACGTGCTGCCGGACTCGGGCGCGCTCGCTGCCGGCGAGCCGAGCAAGGCCCGTACGCAGGCCAACGACGAGATCATCCAGGCGATCACCGAGGTACTCGGGCAGTTCAAGGTGGACGCGCAGGTCACCGGCTTCTCTCGCGGCCCGACGGTCACGCAGTACGAGGTCGAGCTGGGCCCCGGCGTGAAGGTCGAGAAGGTCACCGCGCTCTCGAAGAACCTGGCGTACGCCGTCGCCTCGAACGAGGTGCGGATCCTCTCGCCGATCCCGGGCAAGAGCGCGATCGGCATCGAGATCCCGAACAAGGACCGCGAGAACGTGGCGCTCGGCGACGTGCTGCGCTCCACCAAGGCGCAGCGCAGCACGCACCCGCTCACGATCGGCGTCGGCAAGGACGTCGAGGGCGGTTTCGTCGTGGCGAACCTCGCGAAGATGCCGCACCTGCTCGTCG
>CAMFIY010000327.1 GCA_945952575.1 uncultured Leucobacter sp. | reverse complement strand
GATGAATACTTTACGTGGATTCCGGGGGCCGGGCAAATCGGGCTCGAAACACGGCGTGTCGCAAGCAAATACGCCATCGCGGCAGGCCCCTGCCCGTATGGGGTTAGATGGATCGGGTGAGCGAGATCGGTCCAACCCAGCAGCAGCCCTCCCCCGCAGACTTCGGCTTCACGGTCGATCATCGGCTCGAGAGCGGCGGCGCCCGCGGCAGCGACGGACGACCGCTCGGACGGGCGGGCACGATCCGCACGCCGCACGGCGACATCCAGACCCCCGCCTTCATCCCGGTCGGCACCAAGGCCACCGTCAAGGCGACGCTGCCGGAGACCGTCGCCGAGCTCGGCGGCCAGGCCGTGCTCGCCAACGCCTATCACCTCTTCCTGCAGCCTGGATCCGACATCGTCGACGAGGCCGGCGGTCTCGGACGCATCATGAACTGGCCGGGGCCGACCTTCACCGACTCCGGCGGATTCCAGGTGATGTCGCTCGGCGTGGGCTTCAAGAAGGTCATCTCGATGACCGAGCAGGCCTACTCGGACGCCGAGGTGATCGCGAAGACGAAGGACCGCCTCGCGCACGTGGACGAGGACGGGGTCACCTTCAAGTCGTTCATCAACGGGGATATGCACCGATTCACGCCCGAGGTCTCGATGCGGATCCAGCATCAGCTCGGCGCGGACATCATCTTCGCCTTCGACGAGTGCACGACGCTGCTGAACACTCGACCGTATCAGGAGGATTCCGTCCTCCGTACTGAGCGCTGGGCGATCCGCTGCCTCGACGAGCATGCGCGCCAGACGGCCGAGCGGACCCATCGCCCCTACCAGGCGCTCTTCGGCGTCGTGCAGGGCGCGCAGTATGAGGATCTCCGCAGACAGGCGGCGCGCGGGCTCGCAGAACTTCGCGGAGCCGAGGCCGCGGAGCAGGAGTTCGACGGCTTCGGCATCGGCGGGGCGCTCGAGAAGTCCCAGCTCGGAACGATCGTGGGCTGGGCGACGGATGAACTGCCGGAGAACAAGCCCCGCCACCTGCTGGGCATCTCCGAGCCCGACGACCTGTTCGCCGGCATCGCGGCCGGAGCCGACACGTTCGACTGCGTCGCCCCGTCACGCCAGGCCCGCGGCGGCACGATGTACTCCGAGCATGGCCGGATCAATGCGAAGGCGTCTGCGCAGCGCCGTCGCTTCGAACCGCTCGATCCGGAATGCGACTGCTACACCTGCGAGAACTACACCGCCGCCTACCTCCACCACCTCTTCAAGGCGAACGAGATGCTCGCCTCGACGCTGGCGACGATCCACAACGAGCGCTACATCGTCCGCCTCGTCGAACGGATCCGGTCGTCCATCGTCGAGGGCTCCTTCGCCGAACTGCGAGACGAGGTGCTCGGGCGCATCCGCAAGCGCTGACCCGGCCGCCCGGGCGGGTTCAGGCCGCGCCGAGCAGCACGCATCCGATCAGCGCGACGCCGATGCCGACGATGTGGGTACGGGTCAGATGCTCCTTGAGGATCACGCGGGCGAGGATCGCCGTCGTGATCGGATACAGGCAGAGGATCACACCGACCACGGCGAGCTGCCCGCTCCAGAGCGCGAACATCAGCACGATGTTCGCCAGTCCCTGCTGGACGCCGGCGAGCAGAGCCGACCCCCTCCCGCCCGGCGGCGACGCCTCCGGCATCAGGCCGATCGCGACCGCCGAGCGGCGGAGCGGGTTCGGGCCGCGGACCGCCAGGAGCAGCAGGCCGATCAGCGCGAGGCCGCCGGCCATCTCCAGCGTCGGGGCGATGAGACCCGAGGATGCCGGGGCGGCGCCGAGCGCGACCACCGTGCCTCCGAACGCGATCCCCGAGAACACCGCGAGCGCGACGGCGCGCAGCCCGGCGCCGCCCCTACCGCCCTCGGCCGCACCGACGACGATCGCGCCGACGACTGCGGCTGCGATGCCGATCCAGCCCCATGCGGTCAGGCTCTCCCCGTTCCAGCCGACGCCGACGACGACCGGCACCACCGCCTCGCTGGCCGCGACGATCGCGGCGACGACGCCCATGGGTGCCAGCACGAGACTGGCGTAGAACGCGATGAACGCCACTGCGCCGAGCACGGCCGCGACCAGTCCGATCGTCACCACCGACGAGGTCCACTCACCGGGCGAGAGCATCAGCGCGACGAGGGAGAGCGCCGTCGCCGCGGTGTAGGACCAGAACGAGGTCCGCAGCGCCCCGATCCTCCGGGAGGAGATGCCCGCGGCGAAGTCGGCGCCACCGGTGAGGATGCTCGAGAGGAAGGCGAGAGCCGCCGCGATCATAGTTCTGCCGAGCGGCTCTCGGCTCGCCTCACGGCAGCGATCACCCGCGTCGTGACCGGCAGGAGGACCACCTCCGCGAGCACCTTCACGAGATAGCCGAGCAGCACGTACATCACGAAGTCGACGCCCGTCAGGATGCCTGCGAAGGCGATCGTGCAGAAGAGGATCGTGTCCGCGAACTCGCCCACGAGCGTCGAGACGATGAGTCTCGACCGCAGATACCGCCCCGCGCTCCGGCGGTGCATGAGATCCATGACCCAGGCGTTGAGAAGCTGGCCGGCGAGGAACCCGGCGAGGCTCGCGATCACGATCCGCGGGACGAAGCCGAGCACGGCGGCGAAGGCTTCCTGATTCTCCCAACCCGCTGCCGGCGGCGAGACCTGCACTGCGAGGATGGTCAGAGAGGCCAGCGCCGCGAGTCCGAAAGCGGTCAGGATCGTGCGTCGAGAGGCTCGGAGGCCGTAGACCTCGGCCAGGACGTCTCCGAGCACGTATGCGAGCGGGAACAGGAACACGCCGCCGTCGAAGACGAGCGGAAGCGAATCGACGTCCGAGCCGACGAACGGCAGCGGGAGATCGCCGATGGGGATGGCGCCGAACGCGATCGGCTTGACCGCGACCACATTCGAGATGATCAGGATGCCGACGAACACGGCCGAGATCACCGCATACCTCGCACCGGCACCGGCGGCGCGTGCACCGGGCGTCAGGTACCCCCCGGAATCCTCGACCGGAGCTCTCGTTCCCCGCACTGTCTCTTCGGTCGTGTCCATTCCGCCTACTGTACCGTCAGCTCGAGCTCAGTCGTCGACCTGCCCGACGCCGAGGGCGCCTCTGATGAGATCCATGTTGAGCGCCGAAGCGACGCGCGCGCCGTTGCCCGCGGCGATGATCAACTGCTGCGGCCCGGGAGGCACGATGTCTCCGGTCGCGTAGACGCCGCGGATCGAGGTCTCACCGCGACCGCTCACGACGATGAGGCCCCAATCGTCGCGCTCGAGACCCTGCTCCCCCAGGAACTCGACGGGTGCGTGCCAGCGCGGGCGGACGAAGCCGCCGACGCGAGGGATCACCTCGCCGTCCGCCAGACGCACCCCCGTCATCTCGGCCTTCTCGCCGACGATGTCGTCGATCGGGCGCCGCTCGACACGGATCCCGATCCGCGCGAGCTGAGCCTCCTGCTCCGCGCGGATGGTGTCAGCTCCGTTCGTGAAGACGATCAGATCGCTCGAGAATCGGCTGATCAGCAGCGCCCGGGCGAAGAGGTCGGTGGTCTC
>CAMFIY010000326.1 GCA_945952575.1 uncultured Leucobacter sp. | reverse complement strand
GCGATGAATCGCGTGTCGAACCAGACCGTCTCGCAAGACGACTGGATCTCGCTGCTGCTGATCGCCGTGCTCGTCCTGGCCAGTGGCGCAGTGTCGCTGGGGATGTTCCTCGATCCGCTGCGCGCGTGGATGTTGAAGTACCACTTGCTCGAGCAGGGTGAAACCGTGGCGATCCCCGTCGTCGACGGCGTCGGCCTCGGCTGGGGACAGATCCGCGTCATCCTCGCGATCCTGAGCGGTGCGATCGCGCTCATCGTGTGGCTCAAGCGCCGCGCGGCTGCCCGTGTCTGAGCTGCCCGCCATGCTCAGCAAACGAGACCCAGGAAGGAGGAGAGATCACCCATGACAACCACACTGACGAACGGCGACAAGACGATCACGCTGTTCACCAAGAAATCATGCGTACAGTGCGTCGCGACACACCGCGCGCTCGATGCTAAGGGAATCGAGTACGACGTCGTCGACCTCAGCGAAGACGCCGCAGCGCTCGAACAGGTCAAGTCGCTCGGCTACCTGCAGGCACCGGTCGTCATCACGGATGAGGATCACTGGTCGGGCTTCCGTCCCGACAAGATCGACGAGCTCGCGCAACGGCTCGCGTGATTGACGACAGAGGCCCCACCGGCAGCTCTTCGCCGGTGGGGCCTCTGCTCTGCTCATCGGAGCGGGACATCATCTGTGCGGCATGTGCGCCGCTGCCCACCGCTGCAGCAGCTGCTCCCGCAGAGGCCCGTTCCGCTCGAGCATCATCCGAACCCCTGCCGGCGCCGCGCCTGCCGGCGCACCGGCCTCGAGGGTGCGCAGCCCGAGATGCTCGCATGCCCAGTCGGCGAGCTCGTCGAGCTCCACAGTGACGGTGGCGGTGACGTCGACGCGCTGCTGCCATTGGACCTTGTAGGCGGGCATCGGACGCTCAATCTGGGTTGCTGAAGAAGTCGATCACGAGCGCGATGGTGATGGGGACGAGGATCACCGCCGCGGCGGTGACGATGATGCGATCGAGGATCGGCGCGGCGAGGATCCCGAGCCACCCAGAGAGGACCGCGGCTGCGATGTACAGCAGCGCGATTACGAGACGGCGGAGCCAACGAGTCGTGGGCTCCGGGATCGTGCGGGGGCGGGCGGCGATGGTCATGAGATCGCTCCGCTCTGGCCGGCACGGTGCTCGCGGATGTGCGTGTAAGGGACTGTGCCGCGGTGGCCGTAGGCGTCGACGATGGTGGCGCTCTTCGGGTTGGTGCGGGTTACGGTGCACCAGGCGCCGAAGTACTTGATCTGGTCGCCGACGCTGATGGTGTCCTTGCTGTGGTCGGTGGCCGCGCCGGTCGCGACCTGCTCGGCGCGGACCTCCTGCCAGTAGGTGAGCTGATCGTCGGTCGCGGCCAGCTCCCTCTCGAGCCGTTCGGCGTAGGCGCCGGTGGCTGCAGCCGTGACCTCGACATACCCGCCAGGAAGGGTGCGGCTTGACCCGTCGAGACGTCGACGGATGCCGGCGCGATCTGCGCGGAGCTTCTCGATCCGGTTCGCCACGGTGATCGGCGCATACCGTGCATCGGTCGCCGCGGCCGCGACGTCGGCACGCACCTGGGCGCGCCGTGCCGCCGCGTCGGCGTCGATGGAGCGGCGGATCGCCGCGTCCGCCTTGCCGATCGCTCGGCGGTGGCCGGCCTCCGAGTGGTGTCCGACCTTGATGGGCTCGCCACCTTCGGGGAGGCGTCGCAGCGCGCGGGCCGCGCGCTCTGCCTCTTCGGTGGCGTCCTGGTGTCGTCGATCTGCGCGCACCGCCAGGGCGGCAGCGCGATCGTTCCTGCGGTCGACCAGGTCAGCCTCGACGACGGCCGCGGCCCGGCGTTCATAGTCGATCGAGATCTCGACGACGAACCCGGCAGCGGTGAGCTGCTCGGCGGTGCGGTTGATGATCGCGATCTTCGGTTCGCGGTCGCGGGAGTGGGGGATGTACCAAGATCCGAGCGCCCGGCTCCACCGCCAGCCGTTGGCCTTGAGAGTATCGGCCGTGCCGTCGCCCCGGCTGGTCCCTTCGATGAGGGTGCCTTCCGCGGCCGCGTGGATGATCGTGAGCATCATGGCCGGCTCCCTTCCCGCGCGGCGGCGTCGTGCGTGAGAGGGTGGCGGAATCCGATCTCCCGTTCCCAGACCTCGGCGGCGCGATGCAGGCCCTCATACTCCTTCACGCCCAGGTGGTCGGGGGAGTCGACGAGCGTCCGGTGGGCGAACCGACGTGCGATCGCGTCGCCGAGGCGTTCGACGAGGTCACGCGCAGGGGACTGATCCCATCCGGGGTGATGGCAGGAGACTTCGGCGAGCAGTAGACGGCTGCGCTCGATCTGCAACGCCTGCTCGTCATCGGCATGGGGGACGATCTCGGCGACCGGCTGCCATTCGTAGCGCGGTGCGGCGATGTGCTGCTTGATCGCGTAGCTGACGCTCGCGTAGTTCTCATCCCAGAGGCTCTGACCCATCCGGTCGGCGTTCTCGGCGAGCTCGCGCGGAGTGCTGCTGCGGTAGGCGGGTGTGGAAATGTAGGCGGCGGTGACCAACAGGTCGATGGTGTCGCGGTTCACGGGAAACGCGCGCATGATGACCCCCTCAGGTGGTGAATGTGACATTCACTACCCTAGAATCAGTCGGCGCTCATGTCAAGACGTCGTCGTCGTCGTCGTCGCTGTGGTGGTGGCGCCAAGCAGCCGCCACGCTGCGGACGGAGGTCGGGTAGTACCGGGTGCGAGTGGTCTGGCCGGATAGCGTTGGGATCGTGCCGAAGTCGTTGTCGATGAATGAGATCCGAGCCCGCGCTGCGCAGTTCACCCGTGACTGGCAGGACGAGCCCGGCGACGAGCGACAGCAAGCGCAGTCCTTCGTCCGGGATCTGCTCGGCGTGTACGGGATAACCCAGACCCGCGCGGCGTTCTACGAGAAGCGTGTCAAGCGCTCGTCGACCGGCTCGCGCGGATACATCGACGCGCTGATCCCTGGTCTCGCGCTGATCGAAATGAAGTCCGCCGGCAAGGATCTCGTCGCGGCTGAGCAGCAGGCGCTCGACTACATTGACGACCTTCCTGACCCGGAGGTTCCTCGGTGGGTAATCACGAGCGACTTCCGCCGGTTCCGTCTGCTCGATCTCCACGCTGAGAGCGAGGGTGTGCAGGAGTTCGCCCTGACCCAGATGCGGGATCGCGCTGACGTGCTCGCCTTCCTCGCCGGGTACGGTGAGCGCACCTTCGGATCGAAGGCGCAGGAGTCTGCGTCGATCAAAGCGGCAAAGCTGATGGCGTCCCTCTACGAGGCCCTCGAGGGGTCTGGGTACGACGATCACGAGGCGTCGGTGTTCCTGGTGCGCACCTTGTTCGCCCTCTACGCCGATGACGCCGGAGTGTGGGATCGCGATCTGTTCCTCGAGTTCCTCGAGACCCGCACCGCGACGGATGGTTCCGACCTCGGGCCTCAGCTGTCGTTGCTGTACCAGGTCATGGGACGTGAGCCGTCTCGTCGGCAGTCAAACCTCGACGAGCTAATCTCGCGATTCCCCTACGTCAACGGTGGAGTCTTCGAGGAATCGGTGTCGATCCCGTCGTTCGACGCAGGCATGCGTGAC
>CAMFIY010000325.1 GCA_945952575.1 uncultured Leucobacter sp. | reverse complement strand
CTACACGCGTAAGATCGTCGGCAGCGTCAGATGTGTATAAGAGACAGGCCGTCGAGATAGGCGTCGAGGAAGAGCTCCAGCGTGCGGATCCCGCGCGCGGTGCCGCGGGTGTCGAGGGGCTTGATCCGCAAGCCGATGCGATCCGGCCCGTCGGCCGCCCCGAGAAGCTCGGCCCCGAGCGCGCCGGCGCGGGTCGCCGCAGCGTCCTCCTCGTCGTCGCTCCGGTAGCCATAGCCGTCTTCGAAGTCGAGCCGCAGATCCTCGATGGGCTGCCGCTCCAGCTTCGCGGCGACGCGCGCGGCGAGCTCCGGTGCGAGCCCGGGATCCGCGCCCGCGGCGACGGCGAGCCCCGCGAGCCCGCCGGCCGGCTCCGCGGAGGCGAGCGCAGCGGCGCGCCAGGTGCCGATCATGTCGGCTTCGACACGATCCCCGGGCACGTAGACGGTGTGCAGCGGCTGCCGCACCCAGGTCGGCTGCGGCTCGAAGTCGCAGACCTCATCGGCCAGGGGGGCGAGCAGCTCGCGCAGTCGCTCGGCATCCACGCGCACAGGGGAACTCATTCATCGACTCCGATATCCGTGCTGGCGCGCACGCGCAGCACACTCTCCGCGACGATCGGACCATCGACCGCCTGCCCCTCGATCCTACGGAGGAGCATCTGCACGGCGAGCTCGGACTGCCGGGCGGACAGCAGATCGATCGCGGTGATCGAAGGGTCTCCGTGGGCGGCCGCCTGACTGTCGCCGCCGAGCGCGAACAGCATGTCTCCGGGGACCGAGAGGCCGAGCTCCCTGCAGGCCCGGAGCACACCGGGGCGATACTGCTCCGCAGTGGAGAAGATCGCGTCGGGCCGCGGCCCGGCCGTCAAGCGCTGCGTGACGTCGATGTAGGCGTCATGGCTGACCCGCTCGGGCGGGATGGTCCAGACGATCTCCTCGAGGCCGTGCGCGGAGACCCATTCCCGGTACCCCTGCTGCATCTCCGCCGTCGACGACCAGCTCGCGTCGGGCACGAGCAGGGCGATCCTTCGCGCGCCGCGCTCGCGCAGGTGATCGAGCAGCGCGTGCGCGTTGCCCCGGTAGTCGTTGGTCACCACATAGGGCCAGTCCGGCCGCGAGGCGTCCCGTGCGATGGTCACGACCGGGGTGCCGAGCCGCTCGAGCGTGCTGAGCCGCTCGTCTCCGCTCACCGGGTCGCACAGCACGACGCCGTCTGCGCCGATCAGGTTCCACCCGGCTTCGCCGTGGATCGACGGCGGGGTGAGCGTCAACGCATAGCCCGCCTCGAACGCCGCGCTGGCCGCCGCCCGCGCGCCGATCATGTACGCCTCGACGTCGAGCACCGGCACGGGGCCGCCGTCCCGCATCGGATGCGCGTCCTCCTCGACGGTCGGCAGGGAGTAGGCGATGGTCCCGGTCCGTCCCAGGCGGAACGCGAGCGCCGTCCGACTCGGGCGATAGCCGAGCTCCTCGGCCGCCTTCCGCACCCGCTCGCGCGTCGATTCGCGCAGGGTGCCGCCGCCGTTCAGCGAAGCGGAGACCGTGCTCACCGACAGGTCGAGATAGTCGGCGACGTCCCGGATCGTCACCCGACGGGTGCGCTGGGCGCCCTCGTCCGGTTGCTGCGCATCAGTGCCCACTGTCCGTGCTCCGCCTTCCGATGCCCGCGTCAGGGTGCGAGGACCCCATCGCGTCCAACGCTGACATCGACGATACGCCGGGCGATGACGGTGCCGCGGCGGACATGCCAGCGCGACGCGGATTCGTTGCGCAGCGCCTGGATCCGGTCGGGCGCCGAGAGCACGACGAAGTCGGCGGGCTCGCCCACGGCGACCGGCGTGGCCGGGCGTCCGATCGACGCGCGCGCCGAGTCGGTGAGCAGGCGCCACGCATCGTCGATGCCTTCCCCGGGACGGTCCGCGAGCGGCAGCGCATGCCAGGCGAAGCGAGCGCGCTCCATCGGGTCGATGGTGCCGAGGAACTCCCAGTTGTCCTCGTAGTTGCCGATCCCGATGGTCACGTTCACCCCGGCCGCCAGCAGCTCCGCCGGGCGCGAGACCCCTCGGTAGGGCCGCGTCCCGGCCAGGTTGGTCGGGCAGACCGTCATCGAGATGCCCGCCGCCGCGACCTTCTCGATGACTCGCGCCGCGGTGTCGTCGTCATAAGTCTCGAGGGCTCCGACGTGGTTCGCGTTGACCCGGCCCTGCATCCCCGCCGCGATGGTCATCTCGGCGAGCGGCTCGAGCAGCCGCTCCGTGGGGTCGGTGAAGTAGTCGATGTTGATGTCGATGCCCACGTCGAAGCGCTCGGCCAGCGCGAACACCGTCCGCAGATGCTCGAAGCTCGCGGCCTCGTCCGGCTCGTTGTTCGGCCACCCGCCGACGCGATCCGCGCCCTGCATCAGCGCCTCGGTCACGAGCTCCGCCGCGCGGCGATCGCCGACGATGCCCTCCTGGGGGAAGGCCGTGACGACGAGATCGATCCAGCCGCGACTGCGATCGCGCGTCGCGAGCAGCCCTTCGACCGAGATCAGGCCGGTGACCGAGTCGATGTCCGCCTGCCCGGAGACGACGCCGATCCCCTCGAGCGCGCAGTCGCGCAGGAACCGCTCGGAGCGCTCCTCGACATCCGCATGCGTGAAGCGCGCCTTGAGGTCGCGCTGCCGCTGCATGCGGTCCTCTCGATCGCGCATCACGCGGGGGCCGAGATCGGCGATCCGCTCACGGCTGTAGACCTTGTCGGGATGCGAGTGCGGTTCCGCGAAGGGCGAGGAGAGGAGCCCGCCGCCGGCGTCGATGATCTCGGCGCCGGCGGGCGCCGCTGCAGCGCCGGCCGGCAGGATCGCGGCGATGTCGCCGCCGCGCACCAGCAGGTCGACGGGCGACCCGTCGCCTCCGTCGATCCGGGTGTTGCGGACGAGCAGTTCAGAAGCCATCTCGGTTCACATCCTTGTAGAGCAGGTAGGCGGTCTCCCCGGCGCCCGCGACCGTGAAGGCCTGCGTGCAGTAGGGGGCCATGTAGATGAAGTCGTCGCGGCGCACCTCGAGGTGGTCGCCGTCGAGGTGGTAGACGCCGCCCCCGGAGAGCAGGTAGAGGCCGTGCTCCTGGTGGTGGATCTCGTTCATGCGGAAGCGCGCACCGGGTCGGAAGCGCATGATGTTCATCGCCATGTCGTAGCGCGCGTCGTCGGGCAGGCACTGGCCGTAGCTGCCGTCGATCCACTCGTCGTCGTTGTCGACCACCTCGACGAGCGCACCGTGCACGACCTCGGGCGCGTCGAGCCCATCGACGGCGAGATAGCGCTTCTTCACCCAGAGGGCGCGCGTGTCGCGAGCGGCGCGGATCTGGAATCTGCGACCCTCCGGCAGGAAGAGATAGCCTTCATCGCCGAGCGTGAAGCGGTCGTCGCCCGACACGACTTCGAGCTCGCCCTCGACGACGAAGAGGAAGTTCTCGAAGTCGGCGCCGAGTTCGCCGGTGGACCCCTCCCCGGACGAGAGTGTGAGCAGCACCTGGCCGAAGGGCGCGGGGGTGCCCTGCGGCGCCGCCAGCACCACAGCCGAGTACGGCGGCAGGAACGGCAGGCTGTTCTCCACCATCGTGTCCGGGCTCATCAGGTAGTAG
>CAMFIY010000324.1 GCA_945952575.1 uncultured Leucobacter sp. | reverse complement strand
GTCGATACCCGCGAGCAGTCGCAGCAGCGTCGTCTTGCCCGCGCCGTTCAGTCCGAGCACGACCACCTTGGAGCCGCGATCGATCGCGAGATCCACTCCGGCGAAGATCTCGAGCGAACCGTACGACTTTGAGAGCGCCTCGGCCATGAGGGGCGTCTTCCCGCAGGGCGCCGGATCCGGGAAGCGCAGCTTGGCCACCCGATCCACCTGGCGCTCGTCCTCGAGACCCGAGAGCATCTTCTCGGCGCGCGCCACCATCTGGTGCGCGGCCGCCGCCTTCGAGGCCTTCGCGCCGAAGCGCGCGGCCTGATCCTTGAGCGCCGACGCCTTCTTCTCTACAGTCGCGCGCTCCTTGCGCCGACGCTCCTCATCCGCGGCGCGCTGCCGCAGATAGAGCTTCCAGCCCATGTTGTAAATGTCGATGACCTGGCGGTTCGCGTCGAGGTAGAAGACGCGGTTCACCGTCTCCCCCACGAGATCGATGTCGTGGCTGATCACGATCACTCCGCCGCGATAGCCTTTGAGGAATTCGCGCAGCCACACGATGCTGTCGGCATCGAGGTGGTTGGTCGGTTCGTCCAGGATCATCGTGTCGGCGTCGCTGAACAGAATCCGGGCCAGCTCGATCCTACGTCGCTGACCGCCGGAGAGCGTGCCGAGCGGCTGATCCAGCACCCGATCCGGCAGACCGAGATTGTGCGAGATCGACGCGGCCTCGGCCTCGGCCGCATAGCCGCCGAGCGCCTGGAACCGATCGGTCAGCGTACCGAAGCGCTTCATCGCCTTCTCGGCGACCTTCGGATCCTCCGAAGCCATATCCTCCGAGGCCGTGGCCAGGTTCTTCGTCAGCGTGCCCAGGCCACGGGCGTCGAGGATCCGATGCCGCGCGAGCTGTTCGGGGTCGCCGGATCGCGGATCCTGGGGCAGGAAGCCGAGCTCTCCGGTCACCGAGATGCCGCCCTCGGCGGGCTGCAACTCCCCCGAGAGGGTGCGCGTCAGCGTGGTCTTGCCGGCGCCGTTGCGCCCGACGAGGCCGATCTTGTCCCCCGGATTCACCCGGAAGGTGACCCCGCTCATCAGCCGGCGCGCGCCGACGTCGATGGCGAGGTTCTCGACGGTAATCACTTGTTTCTCCAGATATAGAACATGCAAAGGCCTGGGGGACGAACACGCCCCCAGGCCCAGCCGACGAGAGTCCCGTCAGATAGCGAATCCGAGCGCTCTCATCATGTCCCGCCCGTCGTCGGTGATGCGCTCGGGAGTCCACGGCGGCATCCACACCCAGTTGATGCGGAACGCGCGGACGAGCCCGTCGAGCGCCTCGGCGATGTCGTTCTCGAGCACATCGGTGAGCGGACATCCGGCGCTCGTCAGTGTCATCGACACGACGAGCGCGTCGTGCTCCTCATCGAACGCCAGGTCGTAGATCAGGCCGAGATCCACGATGTTGACGCCCAGTTCGGGGTCGCTGACGTCCTTGAGGGCCTCGAGCGCCTGTGCGCGGAACTCGGGGTCCAGGGACGTGACGGTGGGTGCGTCGCTCATGGCTTCAGTCTACGCACTCGGTTCACGCGGCGGCGTTGCCGGCGCCGACGAAGCGGTCGTAGCCCTCTTCCTCAAGTCGGTCGGCAAGCTCGGGGCCGCCCTCCTCGGCCACGCGACCGTCGACGAAGACGTGCACGAAGTCGGGCTTGATGTAGCGCAGGATCCGCGTGTAGTGCGTGATCAGCAGGACGCCCAGACCGGTGTTCTCCTTCGCGCGGTTGACGCCTTCGGACACGATCTTGAGCGCGTCGACGTCGAGGCCGGAGTCGGTCTCGTCGAGCACCGCGAAGCGGGGCTTCAGCAGCTCGAGCTGCAGGATCTCGTTGCGCTTCTTCTCGCCGCCCGAGAAGCCCTGGTTCACGTTGCGCTCGGCGAACGAGGAGTCCATGCGCAGGTTCTCCATGGCGGTCTTGACCTCGCCCATCCAGCTGCGGATCGCCGGAGCCTCGCCGTCGATCGCCGTCTTGGCGGTGCGGAGGAAGTTCGCGTTGGTCACGCCCGGGATCTCGACCGGGTACTGCATGGCCAGGAACAAGCCGGCCTGGGCCCGCTCGTCGACGCTCATCTCGAGGACCTCTTCGCCGTCGAGCAGGATCGAACCGCCCGTGACCTCGTAGCGCGGGTGCCCGGCGATCGCGTACGCCAGGGTGGACTTGCCGGAGCCGTTCGGGCCCATGATCGCGTGGGTCTCGCCCTGCGGGATGGTCAGGTCGACGCCCTTGAGGATGGGCTTGGCGCCCTGCTCCGTCTCGACGCTGACGTGCAGATCCTTGATCTCAAGAAGGGAAGTCATGATGCAATCTCTTTCGTAACAGTGGGGTCGATGTAGACGTCGTCGTTCTCGATGTCGACGGCGTAAACCGGGACCGGCTCGTAGGCCGGCAGATTCAGTGGGGCGCCCGTGCGCAGCGAGAACGCCGAGCCGTGCGCCCAGCACTCGAGCGTGTCGCCCTCGACGAAGCCTTCGGAGAGACTGATCTCGCCGTGGGTGCAGGTGTCGCCGATGGCGTGCACCTCGCCCTGGCCGTCGAGCACGACGGCGATCGGCACGCCGTCGAGCACGACGCGCACCGCTTGATCCTGCACCAGCTCGCTCAGAGCCAGCGCCTTCTGCTTCGCCATCAGGAGGTCGCGCTCACCAGCTCGGTCGCGGCGAGCTCGGCCTCGATGGCGGCTTGGAGCCGCTCTTCGGTCGCGGTATCGCCGATCTGGGCGATCACCTCGAGCAGGAAGCCGCGCACGACGAGCTTGCGCGCCTCCTCGGCCGAGATGCCGCGGCTCTGGAGGTAGAAGATGTGCTCGTCGTCGAACCGGCCCGTCGCGCTCGCGTGGCCCGCGCCTTCGATGTCGCCGGTCTCGATCTCGAGATTCGGGATCGAGTCGGCGCGGGTGCCCTCCGAGAGCACGAGGTTGCGGTTCTGCTCGTAGCTGTCGGTCCCGGTGGCGTGCTGGCGGATCAGCACGTCGCCGATCCACACGGTGTGCGCGCCCTCGCCCTGCAGCGCACCCTTGTAGGTCACGCGGCTGGTGGTGTGCGCGGCGTCGTGGTCGAGGTAGACCTGGTGCTCCAGATGCTGACCCGCGTCGGCGAAGTAGGCGCCGAGCGCGGTGCCGGAGGCCCCTTCGTGATCCAGGTGGATCGACGGATTGAGCCGCACGACCTCGCCGCCGAGCGAGACGACGATATGGGTGAGGGTCGCGTCGCGGCCGACGGTGGCGTAATGGCTCGCCAGATGGATCGCGTCCTCCGCCCACTGCTGCACGCTCACGACGGTGAGCTTCGCGCCGTCGCCGACGACGATCTCGACGTTCTCGTTGAGATGCGCGGAGCCGGTGTTCTCGAGGATCACGAGGCCTTCGCTCAGCGGCTTCGCCTCGATGACCGTGTGCGCGGCGCGCGGCGCGGTATCGAGCGCGGAGCGCTCGACCACCACGGTGACGGGCTCGTCGCTCGCGAGCGTCACGAGGTGCGCCTCCCCGAAAGCCGACCAGGCGGCGGCCGCGGCCCGCTCGCCAGGAGTGCCGGCGCGACCGATTCGAGCCTCGTCTCGCGCGATCCACTCGGCCGCGACTGCCGGCCCCTCGC
>CAMFIY010000323.1 GCA_945952575.1 uncultured Leucobacter sp. | reverse complement strand
GGCAGTCTCGGCCGGGCCGGCACCGACGAATGGCAGGCCTTCATCAGAGACAGCGAGGGCAACCTCGTCGGCCTCGTCGAACAGACCCCCGCGCACTTGTGACGGGCGCTGACACCCGGCTCGGCAGCACGCTGATCACCGGGGCGAGCTCGGGTCTCGGTGCCGAGTACGCTCGCCAGTCCGCGGCTCGCGGCGAGGCGCTCGTGCTGGTCGCCCGGGACGAGGCGGCGTTGAGCGCGCTCGCCGATGAGATCGAGGCGGCGCACGGTCTCCGCCCGGAGGTCCTGCGCGCGGATCTGCTGGCCGACGAGGGGATCGCGGCGGCCGCGGCCCGACTGAGCGATCCGGAGCGACCGGTCGACACACTCGTGAACAGCGCCGGCTTCGGCCTGCCCCTCGCCTTCGAGCGCAACGACATCGAGGACGAGGTGCGTCACCTCCGGCTCCACGACGAGGTGCCGATGCGCCTCATGCACGCCGCCCTGCCGGGCATGCTGGGCCGGGGCCGCGGCCGGATCCTCAACGTCGCCTCGGTCGCCGCCTTCATTCCGCGCAGCACCTACTCCGCCGCCAAGCAGTGGCTCGTCACCTTCTCGGGCTGGGCGAATCGCCGCTACGGCCCGCGCGGCGTCACCGTCACGGCGGTGTGCCCGGGCTTCGTCCACACGAACTTCCACGAGCGGCTCGGTCTGCCGCCCGGGACGGAGGGCGTGCCGAAGTGGATGTGGCTCGAGGCGCCTCGAGTCGTGGCCGACTCGCTGAGGGACCTGGATCGCGGCCGCGCGCTCTCGATCCCGAGCCGGCGCTACCGGATGCTCGTCGGCATCGCGCGCGTCGTGCCGCCCGGGATCGCCGCGAGGATCGGGGAGCGCGGCCGATGAGTGCGGCTCCGCGCCGCGGCGCAGGCCGTTCGCTCGCCGATCACCGCTCGGCGTAGAGCCGCGTCACCGCTTCGATGAGCGAGGCGATGGCGTCCGGCGGATCGCTGCGCCACCAGACGATGCGCACCGGGATCCTCGGTGCGTCGACGATCGGCCGGAACGTCACCCCCGCGCGGGCGTGATGCACCGCGGAGGCCTCCGAGGTCGCGCCGACGCCGACGCCGGCGGCGAGGGAGTTCAGCCAGTCCTCGATGTCCTCGCTCTCGATGAACCTCTCGGGCGCCGGCCCGCCGTCCCAGAGCGCCCGGTTGGTGGTGCCGGTGCGCGGATCGGCCACGACGGTGCGCCCCGCGAACTCCCGCATGTGCAGGCTGCGGCGCCTCGCCCACCGGGAGTCGTCGCTCGAGAACGCCGCGAAGCGGCGCTCGAGGCCGACCACCGCGCTCGCGAAGCGCGCGGGGTCCGGCGCGATGCGCATGATGGCGGCTTCGCAGCGCCCCTCTGCCAGGCCTGAGGTCGGGGAGTTGTGTCGGATGAGCCGCAGTTCGGTCTCGGGATGCGCCTCCGCCCAGCCGCGCTGCAGCGCGGTCGTGTGGGCGCCCAGTGCCGCCCAGGCGTAGCCGATGGTCAACTGGCCGTGCTCGGCGCGCGCCAGCGAGTCGAGCTGCGACACCTGCGCGAGGATCCGCCGCGCTTGCGGCAGCAGGGCTTCGCCGAACGCGGTGGGCTCGCATCCGTGCCTGCCGCGATGCAGCACGCGTCGGCCGAGGGACCGCTCGAGCGCTGCGATCCCGCGCGAGACCGCGGCCTGGGAGACGTGCAGCTCGAACGCCGCCCCGGTGAGGGTGCCGGCCTCGGCGGCGGTGACGAAGCAGCGCAGTTCCCGCAGCGACCATTCCATACGACTACCGTATGCAATGCGAGAAACTTGCACAATACGAATGGAATGATCGGCTCTACAGTTGACCCGTGAGCGCAGAACAGACGGCTTCGGGGATGCAAGAGGGTCCGAGGATTCGGGCCGCCGCCCGGCCCCTGGCGGTGACCACGATCCCGAATCGCCGCAGCCTCGGGCGCGGCATCGGGCTCGCGGTCGCCGCCTCGCTCAGCAATCAGTTCGGCGCGGCCACCGGTGCGCTCGCCTTCCCGGCGATCGGCCCGGTCGGGGTCGTGGCGATCCGGCAGCTCCTCACCGCCATGGTGCTCGTGCCGCTCGGGCGCCCGCGCTTCCGCAGCATGCGCTGGGCCGACTGGTGGCCGGTGCTCTGCCTGGGCGTCGTCTTCGGCGTGATGAACGGCACCCTCTATCTCGCGATCAGCCGGATCGGCCTGGGCCTCAGCATCACGCTCGAGTTCCTCGGACCGCTCGCGATCGTGATCCTCGGCTCCCGGCGGGCGATCGACCTGGCCGGCGGCATCCTCGCAGCGGCGGGGGTGGTCGTTCTGGTGAACCCGGGCCCGACGACGGATGTGATCGGTGTCGGGTTCGGCCTCGTCTCGGCGGCGGCATGGGGATCCTACGTGCTCTTGAACCGCCACATCGGCCGCCGCCTCCCGGGCCTCCAGGGCGCCGGTGCCGCCAGCCTCGTCTCGGCCGTGATCTGGCTGCCGATCGCCATCGCCTGGTTCTCGCAGCATCCGCCGCCCCTCTGGGCGGTCGCCCTCGCGATCGTCTGCGCGCTGCTCTCCTCGGTCGTGCCGTTCTCGCTCGACATCATCGTGCTGCGCCGGATCCCCGCCGGGCTCTTCAGCACTCTGCAGAGCATGCACCCGGTGTGGGCCGCGGTCGTCGGCCTGGTCGTGCTGCACCAGGTGCTCACGCTGCAGGAGTGGTTCGGGATCGCCCTCGTGGTGCTCAGCAACCTGCTGGTCACCTCGGCGAACATGCGGCGCGCCCCGATCGTCTAGCGCCGCACGGCCGGTCGGCTCGGGGGCGAACGGCGATCCGCACCTCATTGCGCGATCACTATACAAGCGTATAATCGGCGCCATGCAGACCGAGGACTCCACCGAGCAGACCCCGAGAGACCGGCTTCGCGATGCCGCGATCGAGGCGTTCGCGCGGCTCGGGCTGGGCGCGACCGTGCGCGAGATCGCGGCGGACGCCGGGGTGACCGCCGGTCTCATCACGCATCACTTCGGATCCAGGGAGGCGCTGCGCGCCGCCTGCGACGAGGAGGCGTTGCGTCGCATCCGCGCGCTCAAGGAGGACGGGATCCACCGCTCGCCCGACGAGCAGCTGGCGATGATCGGCACCCTCGACGAGCAGGGGTCGACCCTGGCTTACCTGCTGCGCGCCATCCGGTCCGGCGGTCCGGCGGCCCGGGCCTTCCTCGAGCATGCGATCTCGGACGCCCACGGCTACATCGAGGCCGCCGTCGCCGAGGGGATCGTCAGGCCGAGCCGCGATCCGTGGGCGCGAGCGCGCATGCTGGTCGTGAACCAGTTCGGGGGCCTGCTGCTGCACGCCGACCTCGCCGGGCTGGAGCTCTCGGAGGGACCGGCCATCATCGCGCACGTCGCGACGGAGCAGACCCTGCCGCTCCTCGAGCTGTACACGGACGGCCTGCTCACCGACCGCACCCTGTTCGAGCACTATCTCGTGCTCGACGAGCACACCACCGCATCGAAGGAGCAGTCATGACCACCGCGATCGAAGCCACCGGCCTCACCAAGCGATTCGGCAGGACGCTCGCGCTCGACGGGCTCGAGCTCCTGTCTCTTATACACATCTCCGAGCCCACGAGACGCTCATGAATCGCGTA
>CAMFIY010000322.1 GCA_945952575.1 uncultured Leucobacter sp. | reverse complement strand
CGATGACCCCTCGGATGAGCTTCCGGTTCCGTTCGTCGTTGAGGAACCGGATCACCTGTTTGGGGACCGCCCGGGTCTCGGGGCCGCCGCCGTAGGTCGGGAGGATGAGCACGTACGGCTCGTCTGCGAGCAGCGGCTCTTCCGTCGAGTACAACGGGATCCGCAGCGCCGGGCAGCCGAGCTTCTCGACGAAACGGTGGGTGTTGCCTGAGATGCTCGAAAAGTAGACCAGGTTCGCCATCGCTCCTCCACGCACGGCCGCGTGCGCCGAGCCCGCTAGTCGGAGAGGCGGGCGGCGAGCTGCGAGATCTTGTCGGGGCGGAAGCCCGACCAGTGCTCATCGTCGGTCACGACCACGGGCGCCTGCAGGTAGCCGAGTTCCTTGACCGTGGCGAGCGCCGTGGGGTCCTCGGAGAGGTCGACCACGTCGTATTCGATGCCCTGGCTGTCGAGTGCACGGTACGTCGCGTTGCACTGGACGCAAGACGGCTTGGTGTACACGGTTGTAGCCATTTCAAGCCTTTCGTTGAAGATCAGTCGTACCTCGACGAGGCACTACATATAGTGAACCACACGAGGGTCGACCACAACATGATGTAGTTACATCAATGTAGTTTTCCACCCGCATTCCACTGTTCGGAGGCCGGCGCTGGGGAGAACTTTCGGCACGATTCCGCCGCTCGGATTGAGTTATCCACAGGGTGGGGGTGGGCAAAAAAGTTTCCTCCACAGTGCTGCTGCGGCGTGTCGCAAGCGACCCGCCGCCAAGCGAGGACCAGAGGCCCTCGCCGCTCACTACGGACAGCCAGAAATGGCTGTCCGCCGAGCCGTTCGCGCATGTCGCAAGCGACCCGCCGCCAAGCGAGGACCAGAGGCCCGGATTCACAGTGCGATCGGCCACAGCAGCTCCGTTCCATCAGCCTCGAACCAGCGCATCACGAGCATCGCGTCGGGCGCCGCCATCACGCCCTCGGCCGCCGCACCGCGCAGCACGACGCGCACCCGCTCGCCCGGGTGCACCGTGCGCGGCAGCGAGAGCCCGAGCATCCCCTGACCCGCGAGCGAAGCCCGCACGGCGCGCACCGGCGCCGACCCCGCGTGCTCGATCTCGATCACGCCCCGCTCACCGCGGTGCACGACGCGCCACGGCACCGAGTACGCCTGCTGCGCGCCGCCGTGGAGGGACTCGCCCCGCGCGGCGGGGTCGGCGACCGCCGTGAGTGCGGCACCGGGGACGATGCGGCTGACGAGTCGGAAGGGGTTCATGTGGTCAGGGTACGGGTGACCACCGACATTGTCGGCTCCGGCTCGTGCGCCCGACAACGGGCATCGAGACGGCGCCCGGATCGATCTACACGTGATGGTACGGGCGCCCGGCAGCGATCTCCTGCGCCCGATAGAGCTGCTCGGTCGCGATGAGACGCACGAGCTGGTGCGGGAACACGAGCTTCGACAGGCTCCACACGAAATCGGCCCGCCCGCGCACGCGATCGTCGACCCCGTAGGCGCCGCCGATCACCAGCGTGACCGAGCGCGGCGCGGCGAGGCCGCCCTGCAGCACTGCGGCGAGCTCGGGCGAATCGACGTTCCGCCCCCGCTCATCGAGCAGTACGACGAAGTCATCCCCCAGCTTCGCGAGGATCCGGTCCGACTCCTCGGCCCTGGCGGCATCACCGTCGCGAGACGAGTGCGGCATCAGCTGCCAGGCGACGTCGAAGGGCTTGCGCAGCCGCTGCTCGTAACGCGAGATGCCGCCGGCGACCCAGGCTTCGTGGCGCTTCCCGACGGCAAGGATCCGGACGCTCACGGGATCCGCACCGTTTCCAGATACTCCGCGATGCGGCCGATCGCCTCGGCCAGCACGGGCGCCTCGGGCAGCGTGACGAAGCGGAGGTGATCCGACGTCGGCAGGTTGAAGCCCCGGCCGTTCGTCACGAGCACCCGGGTCGCCCGCAGCAGCTCGATCACGAACTGCTGGTCGTCGTCGATCGGATATCTCTCCGGATCCAATCGCGGGAAGAGGTACATGGCCCCGCCGGGCAGCTCGCACGAGATGCCCGGGATCCCGGTCAGCAGCGCGTGCGCCGCATCCCGCTGCTCTCTCAGCCGCCCGCCCGGCGCGCACAGCGCCGAGATCGAGGACTCGATCGACAGGGTGACCGGAATCGCGTACTGCGCCGGCACGTTCGCGCACATGCGCATGTTGGCCAGCAGGGTGAGTCCCTCGAGGAAGTCGATCGCGCACCCGCGGTCGCCCGACGCGACCACCCAGCCGGAGCGATAGCCCGCCACGCGCTGCGCCTTCGAGAGCCCGCTGAAGGTGAGGCAGAGCGTGCCCGAGACGTGACGTGCCGCGTGCTCGTGCACCGCGCCGCCGTAGAGGATCCGGTCGTAGATCTCGTCGGCCATCAGGACGAGCCCGTGCCGCTCAGCGAGGGCGGCGAAGCCGCGCACGAGCTCGGCCGAGTAGACCGCGCCCGTGGGGTTGTTGGGGTTGATCAGCACGATGCCGGTGGTGCGTGGCGTGACCAGCGCCTCGATCGCGTCGAGATCCGGCATCCAGCCGTTCGACTCGACACAGGGGTAGTGCACCGCTCGACCGCCCGAGAGCGTGACCTGCGCGGTCCAGAGCGGGTAGTCGGGCGCCGGCACCAGGATCTCGTCGCCCGGGCTCACGAGCGCCTGCAGCACGAGCGAGATGAGCTCGCTGACCCCGTTGCCGAGATAGACGTCGTCAGGCCCGATACCGGGCACGCCGAGGCCGCGGTAGTGCTCGGCGACCGCCTCCCGCGCCGGCAGCACGCCGCGGGAATCGCTGTATCCCTGGGCTTCGGGGAGTGCGCGTCGCAGCGCCTCGACGATCTCGGGCGGGGCGTCGAAGCCGAACGGGGCCGGGTTGCCGATGTTGAGCTTCAGGATCCGCTCGCCCGCACGCTCGAGCCGCTCCGCCTCCTGAAGAATCGGGCCCCGCACGTCGTAGCGGACTCCGGCGAGCTTCGATGACTGAGTGATCAGGCGCACGACCCAATCCTATTTTCCTCGCGTCCGGCTCGGGGCCAGACCCGCGCGATCACGTCTGCTGCGCGTAGAGCTCCGCGTAGGATCCGCCCAGCGCGAGCAGCTCGGTATGCGTGCCCCGCTCCGCGATGCGGCCCGCGTCCACCACGTAGATCCGGTCCGCTCCCTCGATGGTCGAGAGGCGGTGGGCGATCGCGATCGTGGTGCGCCCGCTGCGCGCTCCGTCGAGCGCGTGCTGCACCATCCGCTCGTTGACCGTGTCCAGGGCGCTCGTGGCCTCGTCGAGCACGAGCACGCTCGGATTCTTCAGCAGCACGCGCGCGATCGCGATGCGCTGCTTCTCGCCGCCCGAGAGCCGGTAGCCGCGCTCGCCGACCACGGTGTCGTAGCCGTCGGCGAACGAGACGATCGTGTCGTGGATGTTCGCCAGCCGGGTCGCCTCCTCCAGCTCCTCCTGCGTCGCATCCGGCTTGGCGTAGCGCAGGTTCTCGGCGATCGTCGCGTGGAAGAGGTAGGCCTCCTGCGTGACGACGCCGATCTGCTCCATGAGCGCCTCCTGGCGCAGTCCCCGCACATCGTCGCCCGCGTAGCGCACCGCGCCCCCGCTCGCGTCGTAGAGGCGCGGGATCAGCGAGC
>CAMFIY010000321.1 GCA_945952575.1 uncultured Leucobacter sp. | reverse complement strand
GGGTTCGTGTTCGTCATCGTTGATCCCATCCCTCGGCCGTCGTCGGGCACTCCCAGCCTACGGCGGCGCGAGGCTCCCTCGCTATACTGGGCGCATCCGCACAGGCCTGCGGGGCGATTGGGAACGGTGGTAGCGACGTGTCGATGACGATGGGATCGGAGCGGGCTCGCAGCACGCTCGCCTACCTTCGCCGGCATATCTCGACCGGCGCCTGGCCGGTCGGCAGCAGGATCCCCATCGAGCCGGAGCTCGCCGAGCAGATCGGCGTCGGCCGCAGCACGGTGCGCGAGGCGGTGCGCTCGCTGGCCTCCATCGGCATGCTCGAGACCCTGCCGGGTCGGGGCACCTTCGTGCGCTCCTCGGCGCCGACCAGCACGCTGCTCAACGAGTTCCTCAACGACTTCACGCTCGAGGAGATCCTGAGCTATCGCCGCGCGCTCGAGATCGAGGCCGCGCAGCAGGCAGCGCTGCATCGCAGCGACGAGGATCTCGTCGCGCTCGAGCGAGCCGCCCTCGAGGAGAAGGGCTGCACGCGCTGTCCGGTGCTGCTGAACGGTTCGGAGTCCTCCGCGTTCGACAGCACCTTCCACCGACTGCTCTTCGACGCCGCGAAGAATCGTCTGCTCGCCTCGCTCTACGCCGGAACCAACGACCAGCTCCGCACCCCCGCGCATCGCGGGCGCCTGGCGAACGTCGCCACGGCGAGCGAGATGGAGCGGGATCACGCCCGTGTACTCGACGCGATCCGCCGCCGCGACTTCATCGATGCGGTGCATTCGATGGCGGATCACGTGGATCACGACGTCGTCATCGTGAACGACCGCCAAGAGGTGGTGCCGGCGCTGGTCCGCACGCCCGAGCAGCAGCAGCGGATCAACACCGCGCGCGAGGCCGACGAGTTGCGCGCGGCGACGCGGTAGCGTTCACCGCGCGCAACGATCGTCCCTAGCCGTCGGTGCCACGGCGCACATACGCGAGCAGTGCGTCGCGCACGAACGTCGCGCCCGCCTCTCCGCCGTAGTTCGCGGCGAAGCGCTCATCGGCGACGTACATCTCGGCCAGGCCGGTCACGTACGCCTCCAGATCGCCCGGGCGCCCCGGCACCTCGGCGAGCCAGTCGACGTGACGCCGGGCGAGGCCCCGCGCCGTTTCGCCCTCCGGATCCTCGCCGTGCTCCGCGGCCGCGACCCAGTCGGCCGAGAGCTGCGCGACCTTGGCCTGCCATTCGACCCGGCCCTCCTCTCCGAGCCCGCGCCACCAGCGGTCGCTCCGTCGATAGGCGTCGGCGCCCCAGCGCTGCTCCACCTCCTCGCGATACCGCGTGTGATCGAATCCTTCGAACATGTTCCGAGACATCAGGTCTCCTTCCTTCGTTGCGTGCGAGCCCGCGCTGTCAGCGGCCTCCTCGAGCGAATCGATCGTCCGCTCGACGGCGCCGATCTGCGCGTCGATACGCCGCTGCTCCTGCTGCAGCAGCTCGAGGTGCGTGCGCAGGATCTGCGCTTCCGCCCGAGCAGGCCGCTCGTCGGCGCCCGCCTGCGCATCTTGCGCGGACAGCACCTCGCCGATCGCGTCCAGCCCGAGGCCGAGTTCGCGGAGCAGCAGGATCCGCTGCAGCCGCACGAGCGACCGCTCGTCGTAGTAGCGATAGCCGTTCCGACCGATGCTGCTGGGCGGCAGGATCCCGACGCGGTCGTAGTGGCGCAGGGCGCGCGAGGTCGTGCCCGCGACTTTCGCCACCTCCTGGATCGAGTACACGTCCGCACCTCATCCCGCATCTCTCACGCCGGATCTTCCGGCTCGATCCACGGTAAAGCTTGACGTTACGTCAATGTCAAGCACTCGGTCATCCCGATTACGATTGACGGGTGCCGCATCCGAGGAGCCAGCCCAAGATCCTGCTCTACTACGCCTTCGCGCCCGTATCCGACCCCGAAGCGGTGCGGCTCTGGCAGCGCGAGCTCTGCGCCTCACTCGGTCTGCGCGGGCGGATCATCATCTCGAAGCACGGGATCAACGGCACTGTCGGCGGCGAACTCGACGCCTGCAAGCTCTATCTGCGACGCACGCGCGAGTTCGCGCCGTTCGCCGGGCTGGAACCGAAGTGGAGCGACGGTACCGGCTTCGACGACGATGCGGCCGAGCCGCTGCACGGGATCGATCGGCGGGCGCCGTGGGGGCGGATCGTCGACTTCCCGAAGCTCAGCGTCAAGGTGCGGGACGAACTGGTCGCGTTCGGGATCCCGGATGAGACCGTCGTGGACGAGCGGGGGGTCGTCGGCGGGGGCGCGCACCTTGCACCGGCCGCGGTGAACGCGCTCGTCGCCGAGCGAGGAGACGAGGTCGTCTTCTTCGACGGCCGCAATTCCTGGGAGGCCGAGATCGGTCGCTTCGCGGGAGCCGTCGTGCCCGACGTGGCGACCACGCACGGTTTCATCGAGCAGATCGAAAGCGGAGCCTTCGACGCGATCAAGGATCGCCCCGTGGTGACCTACTGCACGGGCGGCATCCGCTGCGAGATCCTCTCCGCCGCCATGATCTCGCGCGGCTTCACCGAGGTGTACCAGCTCGACGGCGGGATCGTCCGCTACGGCGAGGCGTTCGGCAACGATGGTCTGTGGCAGGGGTCGCTCGCCGTGTTCGACGGCCGCGAATCGATCGATTTCGCCCCCGGCGCCGAAGTGCTCGGCCGCTGCGGTGTCTGCGGCGGGCCGAGCGCCGAGCTGACCGACTGCCCGGCCGCGGGATGCCGGACTCGATTCGTGGTGTGCGCGGAGCACGCGGGTGCGGCCTGCACCGCGCACCGGCCCGCCGGCACACCCGACGCCGCCTGACGCCGGGTTTGACGAGCACTCTCGAATATTTCACTCTTGACTTATATAAGTACCGAGTGAAAAATAGAGGCATGCACGCGCTCGACATCCTCGGCGATCCGGTCCGCCGGCGCATCCTCGAGCTCGTCGTCGCCGGCGAGGAGCCCGCGGGCGCGATCGCCGAGGTCATCTCCGCGGAATTCGGCATCAGCCAGCCCGCGGTCTCCCAGCACCTGCGCGTGTTGAGGGAGAACGGCTTCGTCACCGTCCGGCCGGACGGCCCCCGGCGCCTGTACGCGGTGGATCCGCAGGGCCCGCGCGAGGCCAGCGAGTGGCTGAGCCCCTTCGAGCGCTTCTGGCGCGGGCCGTTCGCGGCCCTCGACACCGAGCTCGCGCGGGGCAAGCGCGAACGCCGGCTCGCGAACGGGCGGACCGACGCGCATCCACCCGGATCCTCCGGACACACCGAGAACTGAACGAGGGAGCAATCATGGTCGATGTACCGAAGCAGATCGACGCCGTGACGCGCACGCTGCGGACCGAGGAGGTGGACGGTGCGCCGTCGCACGTCCAGACGCTGAGTCAGGAGTATCCGGCCGGCATCGACGACGTCTGGGACGCCACGACAACTGCCGAGCGGATCGCGCGATGGTTCCTGCCGGTGAGCGGTGATCTCAGTCTCGGCGGGCGCTACCAGTTCGAGGGCAACGCCGGCGGCGAGATCCTCTCCTGCACGCCGCCGGTCGATGGCGCCGCGGAGTATCGGGTGACCTGGGAGTTCGGCGGGGGCGTGACCTGGCTGGTCGTGCGCCTGACCGCGGTGGGCCCGGAGCGCACGCGCTTCGAACTCGAGCACACCGCGCGCACGGCAGA
>CAMFIY010000320.1 GCA_945952575.1 uncultured Leucobacter sp. | reverse complement strand
CCGGCTGCACAAGGCGCATTCCGCGGCGGATTGGTCGACCCGCCCGCTCCCGGAACCGTGGCTTGAGTACGCGGCGCTCGATGTGGCGCTGCTGCCCGACCTGCGTGACGCGGTCGCCGCGGAACTCGACGCGCAGGGGAAGCACGAGATCGCCGAGCAGGAGTTCGAGGCCGCCCGCACCCGCCCGCCGAAACCGGCCCCGGACGAACCGTGGCGGCGGCTCCGCGGCGCCAGCCGCCTGCGTACCCCGAAAGAGCTCGCGGTCGCGCGGGAGCTCTGGAACTCGCGCGACGAACTCGCGCGTTCCCGGGACGTGGCCCCCGGTCGGCTGATCCCGGATGCATCGATCGTGGCCGCGGCGCTCGCCCAGCCGAGATCAGCCGGCCATCTGGCGAGCCTCCGCGACTTCCGCGGCCGAGCGAGCCGCAGCGAGCTGGATCTCTGGTGGAAGGCCGCGCTGCGCGGCAAGACCACCGACGATCCGCCCGGCCCGGCTCCGCGCGATCCCGATCCGATGCCGCCGCACAAGTTCTGGCCGTCGAAGCAGCCCCGGGCCGCCGCACGCCTCGCCGCGGCCCGCGAAGCGCTGACGACCGAGGCGGAGCGCCTGCGCATGCCCGTCGAGAATCTCCTCACACCCGAGACCCTGCGCCGCGTGGCCTGGGATCCGCCGCGACCGGCCACGGCGGACGCGGTCGCGGATCGGCTCGCCGAACTCGGGGCTCGGCCCTGGCAGACTGTCGCTACTGCACCGATTATCAGTGCTGTTTTTGTAGAGATTGAATAAGACTGGCTCGGCGGCTCCGCGCACACGCGGTGATTTCGCAACGCATCCGGATACAGGTAGGTGCTCCTTCCTAGTATGGGATTCGGGGAGCACCGTACCCACACGCGAGAGTCGCTCGCGCCCGGCCGGGCCGGCCGGCACTGTTTCGAAGGAGGAGCCGTGGCAGCTATGAGAGAAGTCGTCTTCGTCGACGGGGTGCGCACCCCATTCGGGCGCGCAGGCGAAAAGGGCATGTACTGGGGCACCCGCTCCGACGATCTCGCCATCAAGGCGCTGCAGGGCCTGCTCGAGCGCAATCCCGGGCTCCCGCACGAGCGCATCGACGATGTCGGCATCGCCGCCACCACCCAGCAGGGCGATCAGGGCCTCACCCTCGGCCGCACCGTCGCGATCCTCGCCGGCCTTCCGATGACGGTTCCCGGTTTCGCGCTCGACCGCATGTGCGCGGGCGCGATGACCGTCGCCTCGCTCATGGGCGCCGCTATCGGATCCGGCCAGTACGATCTCGCGATCGCGGGCGGCGTGGAGCACATGGGCAACCATCCGCTCGGCATCGGAGCGGACGCCAATCCGCGCTTCGTCTCCGAGAAGCTGGTCAGCCCCGATGCGCTGAACATGGGCATCACCGCCGAGCGTCTGCACGACCGCTTCCCCGCGCTCACCAAGGAGCGGGCCGATCGCTTCGGTATGCTCAGCCAGCACAAGGTGCAGGCTGCCTACGATCGCGGCGACATCCAGCCCGATCTGGTCCCCGTCGCCTTCCGCAAGCCCGACGGCTGGGGACTCGCCACCGAAGACGAGGGGCGCCGCCCCGAGACCACGATGGAGGGTCTCGCGAACCTCAAGACGCCGTTCCGCCCGCACGGCCGCGTCACCGCGGGCACCTCCTCCCCGCTCACCGACGGCGCGACCATGTCGATCCTCGCGGGTGCCGACACCGCCGCCGAGCTGGGGCTCAGCGCCAAGATGCGCCTCGTCGGGTTCGCCTTCGCCGGTGTCGAGCCGGAGGTGATGGGCCTCGGCCCCGTGCCGTCCACCGAGAAGGCGCTGAAGCGCGCCGGACTCACGATCGACGACATCGGCCTCTTCGAGCTGAATGAGGCGTTCGCCGTCCAGGTGCTCTCCTTCACCGACCACTTCGGCATCGCCGACGACGATCCCCGCGTGAACCCGTGGGGCGGTGCGATCGCGTTCGGTCACCCGCTCGCCGCGTCGGGCGTGCGTCTCATGATCCAGCTCGCCCGGCAGTTCGCACAGCGACCCGACGTCCGCTACGGCCTCACCGCCATGTGCGTCGGCCTCGGCCAGGGGGGCAGCATGATCTGGGAGAATCCTCACTTCGACGGCAAGAAGGGCAAGTAAGCGCCATGACCGACTACAGCAAGATCGATTTCTCGCCTCTGATCGCCGCTGCCGAGGGAGAGGTCGTCACCCACAGCTACGTCCGTGACGTCACCCTTCCCACGGGGGGCGCGCTCGCGCTCATCACGCTCGACAACGGCCAGGATCACACCCGCCCGAACACGCTCGGCCCGCTCACTCTGCAGGAGTTGAACGGCGTGCTCGACGCGCTCACCGCGCGCGCCGCCGCCGGCGAGATCCGTGCCGTCGCGATCACCGGCAAACCGTTCATCTTCGCTGCCGGCGCCGACCTCTCGCGGCTGTCGTCCCTCAGCCCTCCCGACGACGCGCGGATGATCGCGCAGTTCGGCCATTTCGTTCTGGGCAAGCTCGGAAAGCTCGGCGTCCCCTCCTTCGCGTTCGTGAACGGGCTCGCTCTGGGCGGGGGCATGGAGATCGCGCTGAACGCGGACTACCGCACGCTCGACTCCTCGACGGCCGCGCTCGCGTTCCCCGAGGTGTTCCTCGGCATCGTTCCCGGCTGGGGAGGATCGACTCTCGTCCCGAATCTGATCGGCATCGAGAAGGCCATCGAGATCGTCATCTCGAATCCGCTCAAGAACAACCGCATGCTGAAGCCCCAGGAGGCGCTCGAAGACGGCCTGTTCGATGTCATGTTCGGCGCCGCGAGCTTCCTCGAGCGCTCCGTGCGCTGGGCAGACGGAGTGCTGAGCGGATCCGTGAAGGTGGAGCGCCCGAACGCGCCGGGGAAGCTCGAGCGCGTCGCCAAGTGGCCGGCGGCCATCAAGATCGCCCGCGACACGCTCAAGTCAAGGATCGGGACCGCCGCACTCGCCCCCTATCGCGCACTCGACGTGCTGAGCGCGGCCAAGGACGGCGACATCGAGAAGGGTTTCGAGCGCGAGGACGAGGCGCTGACCGAGCTGATCTCCGGTGATCAGTTCCACGCTTCGATCTACGCGTTCGATCTGGTTCAGAAGCGCGCGAAGCGCCCTGCGGGCGCGCCGCCGAAGGAGCTCGCGCACCAGGTGCAGAAGGTCGGCATCATCGGCGCGGGACTCATGGCGAGCCAGTTCGCGCTGCTCTTCGCGCGCAAGCTGCGGGTGCCGGTGCTCATCACGGACGTGGATCAGGCCCGCGTCGACAAGGGCCTCGAGTACATCCGCGGCGAGGTGGACAAGATGCTCGCCAAGGGGCGTCTGACGCAGGACGACGCCAACCAGATCAAGGAGCTCGTGCGCGGCACGACCGACAAGTCGCAGTACGCCGACTGCGACTGGGTGATCGAGGCCGTCTTCGAGGAGCTCGGCGTCAAGCAGCAGGTCTTCGCCGAGATCGAGCCGATCATCAGCGAGACCGCGGTCATCGCCACCAACACCTCCTCGCTCTCGGTCGAGGAGATCGGCGCCGGCCTCGCGCACCCCGAGCGCCTCGTCGGCTTCCACTTCTTCAACCCCGTCGCGGTCATGCCGCTGATCGAGGTCGTGAAGGTGCCGAGCACGAACGACGCCACGCTCGCCACCGCGATGGAGACCGCGAAGA
>CAMFIY010000319.1 GCA_945952575.1 uncultured Leucobacter sp. | reverse complement strand
GGCGAATACCGGCCCCTCGCGAAAGCCGCCCTCCTCCGCGGAGGTGCCGAGCGGGTAGCTCGCGAAGCTCTGCCTGCGCTGTTCGCCGTCGCTCACGATCGGCGACTCGGTCTCCTCGAGTCGCTTCAGCGTGTCGCGCACGGCACGGTCCTGCTCCGCGCGCAGCTCGTCCTGAGAGACCAGTCCGATCTCGGCGTCGAGCACGACCCGCTGCAGCCGGGTCGGGCGCGGCAGGGATCCGACCGGCTCGGTCGGGAGTTCGCCGACCGGCCAGGGGCCGGAGGACACCTCTAGGCTCCGCGGACCGCGCGCGCCGCCTGCACCAGGTTGGTCAGGCTGGCCACGGTCTCCTCGTAGCCGCGCGTCTTCAGCCCGCAATCGGGGTTGACCCACAACTGCTCGCCCGGGATACGGTTCGCCGCGATCCGGATCAGCTCGGTCTGCTCTTCGACGCTCGGCACGCGGGGCGAGTGGATGTCGTAGACGCCCGGGCCGATGCCGCGCGAGTAGCCGTGGTCGCCGAGGGGCTCCACGACATCCATGCGGCTGCGAGCAGCCTCGATGCTCGTCACATCGGCGTCCAGGCCGTCGACCGCGTCGATGATCTCACCGAACTCCGAGTAGCAGAGGTGGGTGTGGATCTGCACCTCGGGCGCCGCACCGCTCGTCGCAAGGCGGAAGGAGCCCACCGACCAATCCAGGTAGGCCGCCTGACGCGAGGCGTCGAGCGGCAGCAGCTCGCGCAGCGCCGGCTCGTCCACCTGTACGAGGCGGATGCCCGCCGCGATCAGCTCGTCGATCTCGTCGCGCAGCGCGAGCGCCACCTGGGCGGCGGTGTCGCCCAGCGGCTGATCGTCGCGCACGAACGACCAGGCGAGGATCGTGACCGGACCGGTGAGCATGCCCTTAACCAGGCGATCGGTGAGTGACTGCGCGAACGACGACCAGGCGACGGTGATCGGCGCGGGCCGCGAGACGTCGCCCCACAGGATCGACGGCCGGGTGGCGCGCGTGCCGTAGGACTGCACCCAGCCGTTCTCCGTCACCGCGAAGCCGTCGAGGTTCTCGGCGAAGTACTGCACCATGTCGTTGCGCTCTGCCTCGCCGTGGACCAGCACGTCGAGCCCGATCTCCTCCTGGAGCCGGATGACGCGCTCGATCTCCGCGCGCAGGAAGCCGTCGTAGGCGGCCTGGTCGATCTCGCCTCTGGTGAAGGCGGCACGCGCGTTGCGGATCTCCGCGGTCTGCGGGAAGGAGCCGATCGTGGTCGTCGCGAGCTGCGGGATGCCGAGTGCGCGCTGCGCGTCGCGGCGCGCGCCCTCGTCCGCCCGACGGCGGTCCGCCTCGGTCACCGCCGAGACGCGATCGCGCACGGCGCCGACCTGCACGCCGGGAGCCGCGGCGCGGTCCGCCAGGACCCGCTCGGTCTCCGCGAGATCGGTCTCGATCGCTGCGGCGCCCTCGCTCAGGCCCGTCGCCAGGATCGCGGCCTGCGCGACCTTCTGGTCCGCGAAGGCGAGCCATGACTTGAGGCGGGCGTCGAGCTTCGACTCATCGTTCACATCGTGCGGCACGTGCTGCAGGTTGTTCGAGGTGCCGACCGCGGTCGCGATGCCGGCCGCTGCGAGCGCCTCCAGCTGCGCGAAGGCGGCGCGGAGATCGGTGCGCCAGATGTTCCGCCCGTCGACGACGCCCGCGACGAGCTGCGTGCCCGAGAAAGCCCGGGCGAGCGAGCCGTCGGCGAGCTCGCCCTGGGGCAGAGTGCCGCGGACCAGGTCGGCCTGAACGGCCTCGATCGGCAGCGCGCCGAGCCGCGCGAGCGCCTGCGAGGAGTCGCCGTAGGGGGCCGTGAGCAGGATCGACGGACGGTCCTTGGCCGCACCGAGCGCCGAGTAGGCGCGCTCGACCAGCTCGAGCGCCTCGCCGCGCGGGACCGCCAGCGAGTCGGAGACGAGCGCGGGCTCGTCGAGCTGCACCCAGCCGGCGCCGGCGGTGGCCAGCGCACCGAGAAGTTCGCCGTAGACCGAGACGACCGCGTCGAGACGGTCGATCGGACGGAAGCCCTCCGCCGCGTCGTCCGAGGCCTTCGAGAGCAGCAGATAGGTGACCGGGCCGACCAGCACCGGCCGCGTCTCGATACCCTGATCCTTCGCCTCGCCGAACTGCGCGACCAGCGCCGCGGAATTCGCAGCGAACGGCGTGCGCTCGTCGATCTCGGGCACGCTGTAGTGGTAGTTCGTGTCGAACCACTTGGTCATCTCCAGCGGCTGGTGATCCTTGTCGCCGCGCGCGAGCGCGAAGTAGGTGGCGAGGTCGCCGTTTCCGGTCACGTCCGCGAAACGGGCCGGGATCGCGCCGAGCGCCAGGGTCGCGTCCAGCACCTGGTCGTAGAAGCTGAAGCTCTCGGGCACGGCGCCGCCCTCGGCTGAGAGGCCGAGCTCGACCAGGCGCGCGCGGGTGGCTGCACGGAGCTCCGCAGCCGTGCGCTGCAGCTCGGCCTCATCGATGCCGCCCTTCCAGAACGACTCGACGGCTCGCTTGAGTTCGCGGCGACGGCCGATGCGCGGGTAGCCGAGGATCGTGGCGGTGGGCAGGGCGGAGGGAGTGGTGCTGGTCATGCTGCCCAAATTACTGGGGGCCGCAGACATTCCCCACTCGGGGTTGCCCAAGGTTACCGAATGCGACGAAACATGACGACGGGTCCCGCCTCGTTATGTCTCGCATAACCGGACGTCGGGTCGGCGAAGCGGATCAGACCAGGAACGGCTCCAGCTTCGCGAGGGTCTCGCCGCTGACGTAGGCGTGCACGCGCGTGCCGGCCTCGTCGTACTCGGTGCCCAGAACCCGATTGCGCTCGTGCAGCTCGGCCACCAGGTCGCCGCGATCGTACGGGACGACAACCGTCACCTCCCGGTCCGGCACCGGGAGCGCCGCATCGATCCGCGCCCTGAGCTCGTCGATGCCCTCGCCCGTGCGCGCCGAGACGAAGATCGCATCGGGCGCGAGACCGTGCAGTACGAGGCGCTGCGCATCGTCTATCAGGTCCGACTTGTTGAACGCGACGAGCTCCGGGATCCCCTGGGCATCCACCTCGGCGATCACCTCGCGCACGGTCTGCAGCTGCGCCGAAGGATCGGGGTGGGATCCGTCGACCACGTGCACGATGACGTCCGCGTCGCCCACCTCCTCGAAGGTGGATCGGAACGCCTCGACCAGCTGGTGCGGCAGATTGCGCACGAAGCCGACCGTGTCGGCGTAGGTGAAGCGGCGACCGTCGGCGGTCTCGGCGTGCCGGACGGTCGTGTCGAGCGTCGCGAAGAGCTGATTCTGCACGAGCGCCTCGGATCCGGTGAGCCGGTTCAGCAAGCTCGACTTGCCCGCGTTGGTATAGCCCGCGATCGCTACCGAGGGCACCTCGCCGCGCTTGCGATTCGCCCGCTTCGCCTCGCGTGCGGGCGCGAAGGTCTTGATCTGAGCCCGCAGCTTGGCCATGCGGGTGTTGATCCGGCGTCGATCCAGCTCGATCTTCGTCTCTCCGGGACCGCGCGATCCCATGCCCGCGCCCCCGGCGCCGACCTGTCCGCCCGCCTGACGAGACATCGACTCGCCCCAGCCGCGCAGGCGCGGGAGCAGGTACTCGAGCTGCGCGAGCTCGACCTGCGCCTTGCCCTCGCGGCTCTTGGCGTGCTGGCTGAAGATGTCGAGGAT
>CAMFIY010000318.1 GCA_945952575.1 uncultured Leucobacter sp. | reverse complement strand
CCTTCGGCAACGTGCACGGCGTCTACAAGCCCGGCGGCGTCAAGCTGCGCCCCGAACTCCTCGCCGAGATCCAGGCGGGTCTCGCGGCGAAGTACGGCACTGCGGCCAAGCCGATGGATCTGGTCTTCCACGGCGGCTCCGGATCATCGGCGGAGGAGATCGCCGAAGCCGTGCGCAACGGCGTCGTCAAGATGAACATCGACACCGACACTCAGTACGCCTTCACCCGCCCGGTCAGCGACTACATGTTCAAGAACTACGACGGGGTGCTCAAGATCGACGGCGAGGTCGGCAACAAGAAGCAGTACGACCCGCGCGCCTGGGGCAAAGTCGCGGAGACCGCGATGGCCGCCCGAGTCGTCGAAGCCGCACAGCAGCTCGGCTCCGCCGGGCGGTCGGTGAGCGCCTGATGACGGATCGCGCAGACGATACCCCGGCGGCTCCGGCACCGCAGCAGCCCGCCGGGATCCGCCAGGCCCCGCAGTTCGGCGAGTATGCGCCGGAAGGCTGGTCCTGGGCTCCTGAGGGAGCCGAGGCCGATGGAACCGTGACGGACGCCTCGAGCGCGCCGGGCGCCCCGGGAGACGTCGGGACGGTCGCGAGCGCGGGAATGCGGCCCCCGACCGCGGATGCGGGTGCTCCGGCGCCGAGCACCGGCCGGGTGCCCGGCGTGCCGCACAATCTCGGCGCCAGCGGCCCCGATATTCAGGACCAGGCGCCCCTGCCCGCTCCCGCCCCGACGACGCCACCGACCGACCCCGCGCAGCAGGGCCAGCACTACCGCGCGGAGACGCCGCCACCTCAAGCCGGGCCCCGGCAGCTCTCGGGCGGCCGCCGCGCCGACCGGGTCATCACGATCATCCTGCTGGTGCTCGGCGCCTTCGGAGCGCTCTACCTCGCCTCGTCGATGCAGCAGCTCCCCGCCAGCCTCTCCGTGCTCGCGACGGCGCTCGGCATCGAGGGCTTCACCGTTCCCGCTTCGGTCAGCACGCTGGGGACCGTAGGGGCGCTGATCGTGTTCGCGCTCTATGCGCTCAACCTGATCTACTCGATCCAGCGGATGCGCCACGGGAAGATCACCTTCTGGGTACCGCTCACCGCCGGCGCCATCGCGTTCATCATCGTGTTCGCGTTCACCGCATTCGCCATGTACCAGGCACCCGAGTTGGTGCGCGCGTTCACCGATCCCGAGGCCTCGGCCAAGCTGTTCGACTACCTCTCCCAGGTGGGCACGGGCACGCCGTAGCCCTCGAGCGGCAACTCAACGAGCGGCCGAGGCAAGGATACGCTGTGACCATGAGTTCAGCGTCGAATCCTCGCCCTGCGCAGCACCCCGAAGCGACCCCTGCTGCGGAGCCCCGTCTGTCGCGCGGCACCGTGGCCCGCTACGCCACAGGATCCCTCGGCACGGGCGGCTTCGCCACCCTGCCCGGCCTCGTGCTGGTCTACTACCTCACCGACTCGCTGGGAGTCACCGCGATCCTGGCCGGCCTCATCGTCACGCTCGCGAAGATCTGGGACGTCGTGATCGACCCGATCATCGGCGGGTTGAGCGACCGGGCCCTCGCACGCCGAGGCACCCGCCGCGGCCCGATGCTGCTCGGAACCATCGGGCTCCCCTTCGCCTTCGTCCTGACATTCGCCGTGCCCACCGGTCTCGCCCCCTGGGCGTCGGCGATCTGGGTGTTCCTCGCCTTCGTCGCCGCAGCCACCTTCTTCAGCCTGTTCCAGGTGCCCTACATCTCGCTGCCCGCCGAGCTGACCGACGGGTACAGCGAACGCACGCGACTGCTCACCTGGCGAGTCGTGGTCCTGACACTGGCGATCCTGATCTTCGGAGCCGGCGGCCCCGCGATCCGCGGCATGTTCCCAGAGAACCAGCCGCTCGGCTACCTCGTCATGGCGATCGTCTGCGGCGTCCTGCTCGGGATCGGCCTGATGGGCGGCACCTCGGTCGCCCCGCGGCATTCGCGCCCCGAACCGTCGGAGACCGCCGGCGCACGCGCACGGGGGCTGCGCTCCCTGTCCCTCGAGCACTATCAGGAGGGGCTCGCCGTGCTGCGCGAGAGCCAACCGTTCCGCGCGCTCCTCGGCACGTTCATGCTGCAGGGGCTCGCCACGGGGATGATGCTCGCCGGCGCGCAGTTCGTCGCCACCTGGATCCTGCGGGATGAGAGCGCCGTCACCGTGCTCTTCGTCTCGCTGATCGCACCGGCGCTGCTCGTCGCGCCCCTGTGGCGACTGGTCGCCGATCGGGTCGGCAAGGAACGCGCGTTCCGCCTCGCCAGCATGCTCTTCCTGCTCGCGACGGTAGCGCTGACCGCCATGATCCTCGCCCCCGGCTGGTGGATCGTCGCACCGGTGGCGCTCGCCGGCGCCGCCTACGCGGGTATGCAGACGCTGCCGATGGCGATGCTGCCCGACGTCATCAGCGTGGATCTCGCCAGGCGCGCGGCCGACGGCACCGGCCAGGCGGGTCGCGCAGGGATCTTCGGCGGCGTCTGGACCGCCGGCGAGACGACCGGAATGGCGCTCGGATCCACCGTTCTCACGATCGTCCTCGCCCTGACCGGCTACCTCGAGTCCGCTGCCGGAGTCACCGTCCAGCAGCCCGCTGCGGCAACGGCCGGCATCGCTCTCTCCTTCAGCCTGTTCCCAGCGCTCCTGATGCTGGCCAGCCTGTTCACCCTCAGCCACTACCGCCTGCGCAAGCACGACCTCGCGGGCAGCGCGACCGGGCGGGATCCCCTCGGGGGCGTCGGCAACGATTCGAGCGATGCGCGAGGCGAATCGTGAGCACGACTCCGCGCGCGCAGGGTGCGGAGCCCGCGTCGGTGCTCGCGCGGCTCCGTGAGCTGCGGAACCTCGACGCCCCGACCCACGGCGGGCGGGTCCTCGCCTACGTCTACGACTCGGGGCTGCCCGAGCTCGATGCACTGGCCGGGCGGGCCGCCGACCTCACCCGATCGCTGAACGGTCTCGATCCCACCACGTTCCCCTCGGTGGCCGCCATGGAACGGGAGCTGGTCGCGTTCGTGCGCCGCGCACTGAACGGTCACCGGCGCACGGTCGGCGGACCGGTCGTGGGGAGCGTGACGAGCGGCGGCACCGAGAGCTGCCTGCTCGCGGTCAAGACGGCGCGGGATCTCTGGCGCGAGCGGCATCCGAGGAGCACGGCGCGGCCGCGGCTGGTGGCCCCGGTCACGGCGCACGCCGCGTTTCACAAGGCCGCGCACATCTTCGACCTCGAGCTGGTCTCGGTGCCGTGCGAGCTCGACGGCTCCGTGCGGGCATCGGAGCTGATCCGACATCTCGGCGACGATGTGGCGCTCGTCGTCGTCTCCGCCCCCGCCTACCCCAACGGGGCGCTGGATCCGATCGCCGCCGTCTCGGAGGCCGCTCTCGCACGCGGCGTATCCTGCCACGTCGACGCCTGCTTCGGCGGCATGGTGCTGCCCTGGTGGCCCGGTGTCCCGGCCTGGGATTTCCGGCTCCCCGGCGTGACCAGCATCTCCGCGGACCTGCACAAGTTCGGCTACGCCCCGAAAGGCGTGTCCGTGCTGCTGCATCGCGGCCGCGCCCGGCAGCGCGCGCAGTTCTTCGCGACGACCCGGTGGTCGGGATACCCCGTCGTCAACCCGACGCTGCTCGGGTCCCGCTCCGTCTCGCCGCTCGCCGCGGCCTGGGCGCTCACCGAGCGTCTCGGCGCCGAAGGCTTCCAGCAGCTCACCGCTTCGTGCG
>CAMFIY010000317.1 GCA_945952575.1 uncultured Leucobacter sp. | reverse complement strand
CTACACGCGTAAGATCGTCGGCAGCGTCAGATGTGTATAAGAGACAGCCACATCGGTTTGCCGACCGCGCCCCAGCCGGTGGGATCCGCGATGAGCTTCTCGACGTCCTTCAGACCGAGCTTCTTGCCCGGGTAGCCGAGCGCCTTCGCCATCGACTTGGGGATGCCGAAGACCACCGGGGTCTTCGCGAAGCTCTCGGCGCCCGCCACCACCTTCTCCCCGGCGATCGAGGCGACGCGGTCGGTCCAGACGGTCGAGGCGGGGGACCAGACGACCGGTGCGGCCTCGGGACCGAGCGCCCATTCCTTCGTCGAATCCGAAAGATACTGCGCGGCCTTGCCGGAGGCGACGTTGACGGGCCGGATCGTCGCGCAGGTCGCCAGGCTCTGATGCTCGGAGGACTTCTTGAACTCCGCGCCGAGCTCCTCCATGAGGTTGACCTTCTCGGAGGAGGTCGCGACCACCACCGACGTGCAGCCGTCCTGCGCCGGCCCTGCGCCGGTCACCTGTTCCGGAGTGCAGCCTGCGAGCACGATCGCCGACGCCGCGCCGAGCGCGAGCGCGCTGACGAGTCTTCGTGCGGCGAGCGTTCGTCTGGTGGGAGTGCTGGTCATCGTTTGGCGCTTTCGGGCTTCGGTGTCCGGGTTCCGGCGTATGTACTCGGTGTTCGGATCGCCGTGCTCGATATGCCGAGCGCGGTGATCCACCATCAGTCTCCCATGACCGGGCGATCCGGTTCATGACAATGCGCTGAAACCGGCGAGCGTCGAAGGCCCGACCCGCATCCGCCACTGCACCCGTATCGATGTCGGAGGTCCGCAGTAGCGTTGTCGGTATCGAGAGGAGCCCGCGTGTTCGTACTGGATCGAGCCGATGACGCCGAGTTCGTGCTGGTCACCAGCGCCAGCGATCTGACGTCGGCGAGCGCGTGCGAGTTCGCCTTCCTGCGCCGCGTCGACGCCAAGCTCGGAAGGGACGTCGTAGTGCCGGCCGACGAGGATCCGATGCTCGCTCGGGCCGCGCGCCTGGGCGATGCGCATGAGGCCCGGGTGCTGGCGGCCTACCGGGCCGAACTGGGCCGGGCCGAGCAGGGGAGGCCGGGCGGCGTCGCGGAGATCCCGCGTCCGGAGTCGATGTCCGCGCACGCGCTCGAAGCGGTCGCTGCCCGGACCGTGGCCGCGCTGCACGACGGCGCGGAGGTCGTGTTCCAAGCGACGTTCTTCGAGCGGGATCAGCGTGCGGCCGATCCCGCGGCAGGCGACCCCGAGGTCGCATTCATCGGCTTCGCCGACTTCCTGCGCCGCACGGATGTCGGCGCCTACGAGGTGCAGGACAGCAAGCTCGCCAGGCGGGCGAAGGTCACGGCGCTCATGCAGCTGGCGGCGTACGCCGAGCAGCTCGAGCGGATCGGGGTGCCGGTCGCGGATGAGGTCACGCTGATCCTCGGCGACGGCGCCCGCTCGACGCATCGGCTCGCGGACATCGCGCCCGTGTTCCGCTCGCGGCGACGGCGACTGCACGAGATCCTGCTCGACCGTGTGCGGGCGATCGGCATCGACGGCCGTCGCGAGAGCGCGGTGCCGGTCGCATGGGGAGCACCGGGCGTCGCGGCCTGCGGGCGCTGCGAGGTCTGCGAGCCCGAAGTCGTGGCTTCTGGGGACCCGCTCCTCATCGCGGGCATCCGCATGGCGCAGCGCAATGCGCTGGTCGAGGCGGGGTACGACACGATCGAGCAGGTGGCCGGCGCCTCGGCGGATCTCGCTCGAGGCGGCGCAACCGTCGCAGGCATCAAGCGGCCGGTACTCGAACGCCTGGCCTGGCAGGCCGCGCTCCAGGTGCAGCGCGGTGAGGCCGCACTGCCCCCGGTGCGGGTGGTCGATCCCGCGGCGCTCGCAGCCATCCCGAAGCCGGATCCGGGCGACCTCTTCTTCGACTTCGAGGGGGATCCGCTCTACCGCGAGCCCGGAGACGCGCAGACGGCGAGGTGGGGACTCGACTACCTCTTCGGTATGGTCGACGCTTCGGAGGTGTTCACCTCGCTCTGGGCGCACGACCTCGAGGCCGAGCGGGCAGCGCTCGAGAAGTTCCTCGCCCTCGTCGCCGAGCGCCGCCGCATCCATCCGGGCATGCGCATCTACCACTACGCCGCATACGAGCGCACGCATCTGCTCGGCATCGCCGCCCGTCACGGCGTCGGCGAGGCGGAGATCGACCAGCTGCTGCGCGAGCATGTGCTGGTGGATCTCTATCCGATCGTGCGGCGTGCGCTGCGCGTCGGATCCCGCTCCTACTCCATCAAGAAGCTCGAACCGCTCTACATGGGCGACGAGTTGCGCGACGACGAGGGAGTGACGAACGCGGCGCAATCGGTCACGGAGTACGCCGACGCGAGCGAGCTGCTCGCCTCTGCGGACGCCGAGGAACGCGCGGAGGGGCAGCGCCGGCTCGATGCGATCGGAGACTACAACCGCTACGACTGCGTCTCCACTCTGCGCCTGCGCGACTGGCTGCTCGGCCTCGCCGCCGAGCACGGAGTCGCCCCCGCGTCGATGCTCCCGGCCGCTCACGCCGAGGAACCGGTGCTGGAGCTCAGCGGGATCGCCGCCGCGCTCTCCCGACACGCGCGCGCGGCGGCTGATCCTCGCGACGGGAAGGCGGCGGCGCTGGCCGGCAGCGCCATCGACTACTACCAGCGGGAGCAGAAGTCTTTCTGGTGGGCGCACTACGCGCGCCTCGTCGACCCGGTCGAGGATTGGGCGGACGCGCGCGATGTCCTGATGGTCGACCCCGACTCCGGGAGCTCCGCGGGTCCGTGGAGTCCGCCGACGGGAAGGCAGCGCAAAGACCGTCGTGCGCTGGAGCTGGCCGGTGAGGTCGCGCCGGGAAGCGCGCTGCGGGCCGGCAGTGAGGCGTTCCTGCTGTACGACTATCCGCCTCCGTTCGAGCAGATCGGCGAGGCGCCCGGTGCTCGTGGCGTGCAGAGGGCCCGCATCGTCGACCGCAGCGATGACGGAGCATCGGTGGAGGAGACCAAGGCTCCGGGGATCCCCGACTACGACGAGATGCCCGTCGCGTTGACGCCGGGCCCCCCGCCCCCGCCCGGTGCGCAGAGGCCTGCCATCGAGGAGTGGGGGCGCGCTCTCGCGGATTCGCTCGATCGCGGTCGGATGCTCGCCGACCCGGTGTTCGATCTCATGCGGCGAGAGTCTCCGAGGATCATCGGAAGCGATCGGATCATCCCGCTCGAATCTGCCGAAGCCCTTGCCGCGGTGGACGGGGACGAGGGGTCGCGCGGGAGCGGGGCGGTCATCAGCAGCCTGCGCCGCCTGGACCGCTCCGCGCTAGCGGTGCAGGGTCCGCCCGGCACGGGCAAGACCTACCTCGCCGCCGAGGTGATCCGCACGCTGGTCGAGCGGGACGGATGGCTCATCGGGGTGGTCGCGCAATCGCACCGGGTCGTCGAGAACGTGCTCGAGGCGGTCGCGCGGGCCGGACTGCCGTCTGCGCAGATCGGCAAGGTCCCGCAGAGCGGGAGGCTCGAATCCGCCGCGGCCGCGACCGGTTTCACCGCCCTGCCGCCGAACGGGCACGAGTCGTTCCTGTCCGGGCATCGCGGCGCGGGCCGAGGCGCCGTCATCGGCGGGACCGCCTGGGACTTCGCGAACCCGTCGCGCGTCGGCCGGAAGCGCCTGGACCCTGTCTCTTATACACATCTCCGAGCCCACGAGACGCTCATGAATCTC
>CAMFIY010000316.1 GCA_945952575.1 uncultured Leucobacter sp. | reverse complement strand
CGCGGTGGAGGCCGGAGTGCTGGCCGAGGCGGATCGGGCGCAGCTCGAGGCGGCCTGGGTGCTCGCGAGCCGGATCCGCTCGGCGGTCAAGCTGTGGAGTGATCGTGCCAGCGACACCCTCCCGACGGATCGCCTCGAACTCGAGGGTATCTGCGGCGTCCTCGGACTGCCCATGGGGCGCACCTCCGAACTCGAAGAGCGCTGGCTGGGAGCGGCCCGCCGCGCCCGGGCCGTCTTCGAGCGGGACTTCTTCGGCTTCAGCGACGACTTGGACGCCTACCCGCTGATCCTGCGCTGAGCGCCGGTCACGCCGCCGCGCGGGCCAGGCCCCGCAACGACCGCGCCTGCACCGTCCGTTTGAACCACGCCGTGTCCGGGACGCGCGCGATGATCGTTCCGGCGACGATGGTCGTGAGCACGTAGACGGCCGCGAGCGGAGCGAGTTTCGGAGTGGTGCCCGCGGCGATCCCGGCGATGACGATCGAGAACTCGCCACGGACGCTGAGCGCGAAGCCGGTGCGCCAGCGGCCCGGGACCCCGATGCCCGCGCGCTTCGCCGTCGTGTATCCGGTGAGCACCTTCGTCGCAATGGTGATGACCGCGAGCACGATGCCCGGCAGGAGCATCGACGTGAGCTTGGTGGCGTCGGTCGCCAGCCCGAAGAAGACGAAGAAGACCGCGGCGAACAGATCGCGGAGCGGGCTCAGCACCTCCTGTGCGGAGTGGGCCACCTTCCCGGAGAGCGCGATGCCCACAAGGAATGCGCCGACTGCGGCGGACACGTTGACGGTGGCCGCGAGGCCTGCGACGAGCATGGTGAGTCCGAGCACCCCGAGCACCAGCGGCTCGGCGAGGCTCGGTGTGAAGAGTCGCGAGACGGCCGCCCCGAACCTCAGCGCGAGCACCAGGATGAGCAGAACGACGCCGACCGCGACGGCGACGGTGACGGCGCCTTGGAGGAGGCTGACTCCGGCGACGATCGCGGAGAGGATCGGCAGGTAGAAGGCCATCGCGAGGTCTTCGATGACGAGGATGGAGAGGATCACCGGCGTCTCGCGGTTGCTGACGCGGCCGAGGTCGCGCAGCAGTTTGGCCGCGACTCCCGAGGAAGTGGCCCAGGTGATTCCGGCGAGCGCGACCGCCGCGACCGGCCCCCAGCCGAGCAGCAGTGCGAAGAGCGCTCCCGGCAGCGCGTTGAGGAGCATGTCGAGTACGCCCGCGGTGCTCGAGCGCTTGAGTCCGGCGAGGAGCTCGCCGGCGGAGTATTCCAGACCGAGCATGGCGAGCAGCAGAATCACGCCGATCTCGGAACCGACCTCGAAGAATCCCTCGCTCGCATCGAGGGGGGCGAGGCCGCCGGTGCCGAACGCCAGGCCGGCGAGCAGGTAGAGCGGGATGGGGGAGAAACCGATGCGTGCGGAGAGGCGGCCGAGCAGGCTCATCACGAAGAGCAGCGCGCCGACCTCGATGATGATGATCGTAGTGTCGTGCATGCTCGCTCTTCCGGTGAGGTCGGGGAGGCTCAGGGGGAGCCGTCGACGAGGAGGCTCATCGCGGCGTCGAGGCCCTCGCGGGTACCCACGGCGACGATCACGTCACCGGCGTGCAGGCGCTCGGACGGCGTCGGCGAGGGAATCACCTGATCCTCGCGAACGATCGCGACGATGGAGACGTGCGTGCGCGTGCGCGTGTGCGTATCGCCGAGCGTCTTTCCCGTGTAGGGCGAGGTGGCAGGCAGGGCGATCTTCTCGGTGAACAGGCCGTCGGTGCCCGCCCCCAACCGGGTGAGTCGGCTCACGGAGAGTCCGACGCTGAACAGCTCTGCGAGCGCCTCGGCCTCGTCCTCGCTGATGGGGAGCGAGATCTGACAGGCATCCGGATCGTTTCTGTCGTAGATCGCCAGTTCGCGGCTACCGTCGCGGAACGTCACGACGCCGAGGCGGCTGCCGGCCTCCGTCACCAGGTCGTTGCGCGTGCCCAGGCCGGGCAGGTCGACCTTCTCAATGCGTATCGTCACGGAACTAGACTAATACGCCCCGCGTCGGCTGCCGACAGGGGCATCCGACGCGGGGCGTACACCACACGGAACCGCTTACACGCCGTAGTAGAGCTCGAACTCGTAGGGGTGCGGGCGGAGCGCCATCGGGGCGATCTCGGTCTCGCGCTTGAGATCGATCCAGGTCTGGATCAGCTCCTCCGTGAACACACCGCCCTCGAGCAGGAACTGGTGGTTCGCCTCGAGCGCGTCGAGCGCCTCCTCGAGCGATCCGGGGACCTGGGGGATGTTCTTCGCCTCTTCCGGGGGCAGCTCGTAGAGGTCCTTGTCGATCGGATCCATCGGCTCGATCCGGTTGCGGATCCCGTCGAGTCCGGCCATCAGCTGCGCGGCGAACGCCAGGTAGGGGTTGCCCGAGGCGTCGGGGGCGCGGAACTCGATGCGCTTGGCCTTCGGGTTCGACCCGGTGAGGGGGATGCGCACCGCCGCCGAGCGGTTGCCGGCCGAGTAGGCCAGGTTGACCGGAGCCTCGTAGCCCTTGACCAGGCGGCGGTAGCTGTTGATGGTCGGGTTGGTGAAGGCGAGCAGCGCGGGAGCGTGGTGCAGGATGCCGCCGATGTACCAGCGAGCGATGTCGGAGAGCCCGGCGTAGCCGTTCTCGTCGTAGAAGAGCGGCTCGCCGCCCTTCCAGAGCGACATGTGGGTGTGCATGCCCGAGCCGTTGTCCCCGAAGACCGGCTTCGGCATGAAGGTTGCGGTCTTGCCCCAGAGCTCGGCGGTGTTCTTCACGACGTACTTGAACTTCAGCACGTCGTCCGCGGCGTGGACGAGCGTGTCGAAGCGGTAGTTGATCTCGGCCTGGCCGGGAGCGCCCACCTCGTGATGCGAGCGCTCGAGCTTCAGGCCCGCGTCGATCAGGCGGAGCGAGATGTCATCGCGGAGATCGGCCTGCTTGTCGACGGGGGAGACCGGGAAGTAGCCGCCCTTCTCCCGAGTCGTGTTGCCGAGGTTGCCGCCCTCGATATTGGCGCCGGAGTTCCACGACGCCTCCTCGGAGTCGATCTCGTAGAACGTGTGGCGCGGAGTGGTCTCGTAGCGAACCGAATCGAGGATGTAGAACTCGGCCTCGGGAGCGAAGAACGCGGTGTCCGCGATGCCGGTCGACGAGAGGTAGCGCTCGGCCTTCTTCGCGACCTGGCGGGGATCCTTCGCGTAGATCTCGCCGGTGGGCGGGTTGTAGATGTCGCACACGACGATCAGCGTGCGCTCGGCGCGGAACTGGTCGATGTAGGCGGTGCCGACATCCGGGATCAACTGCATGTCGCTCTCGGCGATGCCCGCGAAGCCGCGGATCGAGGAGCCGTCGAACATCTGGCCGACCTCGAAGAAGTCCAGCTCGACCGTCGCCGCGGGGATGTTGAAGTGCTGCTGTACACCCGGGAGATCGGTGAACCGGATGTCCACGAACTTGACGTCGGTCTCGCGGATGAAGTCGATGACTTCCTGCGGCGTTTGAAACATGCTGCTCCCTCTTCGAAATGGATGCCGGCGGCACCCGTGCCGGAATCCACTCTAGGCGAGGCAGGTTTCCATCGCGTGTGAACGGTGTTTCGCGGGTGTTACAGCCTGCGTCGGTAGGATCGGAGGCATGCCGAAACCCAGCGAGCCGCAACGATTCGGAGATCTTGCACCGAGCGAGTGGCCGGGGGAGCGTCTCGGCCTTCCCGAATCCGGGCCGCGTTCGGTCACGCGGATCGGGCGCCGGATC
>CAMFIY010000315.1 GCA_945952575.1 uncultured Leucobacter sp. | reverse complement strand
ATACGAGATTCATGAGCGTCTCGTGGGCTCGGAGATGTGTATACGAGACAGGTCTCAGGTTCCACTCCGTCGATCCGACCCTCGTGCAACCGCTCGAGCGGGAACGGCTCTTCGTCGGGCACCGGGACCGGGCGAAGACCGCCGCGCAGCTCGACGCTTTCCACGCCGGCGACGCGGAAGGATATGCGGCGCTGTTCGATCACGTCCAGTCTTTCGCGAACCGCGCCAGGATCTCGCTCTTCCGCGAGCCGCCGAGCCTCGCGCGATTGGTGGCGAACCTGACGAGCCTCGAGGATCAGGCCGACTTCGGCGAACTGATCCTCGGTTCGGCATCGGAACTCGCTCATCGCTTCCTCGCCTCCGAGGAGGCCAGGGCGATTGTGACGACCCTCGCCACCGCGGGCGGCCCGGGCTCGCCGAGCATTCCCGGCACCAACATGAACCTGCTGATGCGGCCCTTCAGCCTCTCCGAGGTGCAGGCCGTGGAAGGCTATGATCCGCGCACCTCGCCGTTGCGCGGATCCACCGGGCTGCCGGACGGAGGCATGGGCGCCATCGTCGCCGCGCTGGAGCGCGCCGTCCTCGCGTTCGGAGGAGAGGTGCTGGTCGACTCGCCCGTGGCACGAATCCGGACGGTCGACGGCCGTACCCGCGGCGTCACCCTGCAGAACGGGGACGAATACGACGCCCCAGTGGTGATCTCCGCGGTCGACCCGAAGGCGACGATCTCCGCGCTCACCTCCGAGGCACCCGAGTGGGACGAGTTCCGGGCCGGACTGCGCCCGGCCAAGAACGCAGAGGGCGCCGTGAAGGTCGTGCTGGCGCTCGACGGCGTGCCCCGCTGGCGTTCCGCGGAAGGTTTCGCGCCTGCGGAGTACTCGGCGGCACAGTTCAGAGTGGCCAGCAGCGAGCAGTACCTCGAAGACGCGTACGCGGATTCGCTCCGGGGCGAGATCCCCGAAGCGCCCGTGATATTCGGACTGATCCCCTCGCTCACCTCTCCGGGCATGGCGCCGGACGGGCATCACGTGATGAGCCTCAACCTGAACGGTCCCCGCCGCCTTGCGCACGGGGACTGGGCGAGCCGCAAGGACGAGATCGTCAGGAACACGATCGTCACGCTCAGCCGGTGGATGCCGGAGCTGCCCTCGATGGTAGTGGACACCCGATGCATCACCCCGGATGACTTCGCGAGCGACTTCGGACTCATCGACGCCGAGATCTCGCACGGTGAGATGCTACCCGGGCACATGTTCTGGATGCGACCGCATCCCAGGCTCGCGAGCTATCGCACTCCGACCGAGGGTCTCTACCTCTCGGGAGCCGGCTGCTGGCCCGGCAACTTCGTCTCCGGAATCCCCGGTTACAACACCGCTCAGGCGATCCTCGCCGATCGCAGAAAGTCCGAGTAAATGAGCATTCCCACCACATCCGAGATCGGTACGCTGACCGAGTTTCTCGTGAACATCAGGTTCATCGACACGCATGGCCGACTCACCCAGGAAGAGGAGGTCGAGCTGGTCGCCGCCGAGCGGGAGCGGGCGGCCGAACTCTCGCGACAGGGGCACCTCGTGCGCATGTGGCGGGTCCCCGGTCGGGATGAGAACTGGGGACTCTGGCGCGCCGAGAGCCCGACGCAGCTGCACCAGATCCTCACGTCCCTTCCGTATTGGCCGTACATGGATCTTCAGGTGCACAGTCTCGCGGATCATCCGGTCGATCCGGTTCGGCCGAGCGGGCCGAAGGGCTGATCAGCGCGCGGCGCGCAGCCACTGCGTGCTGCGCTGATCCACTGCGAAGCCCGCCCGGTCGTAGAGCGCCCGGGCGCTCTCGTTGTCGCCGTCGACGTAGAGCGTGATCCGCGCCGGCCGGTGCTCGGCCATCCGGCGCAGCGTCTCGCCGAGCAGTGCCGCGCCCAGACCGCGCCCCGCATAGCCGGGATCCACGCCGAGCACGTAGAGCTCGGTCTCGGTCTCCGACCCCTCCTCCTGCACGGTCTTGATCCAGGTGTAGCCCGAGAGCGGTTGCTCGGACCTGCCGGTGTCGTAGGCGAGGATCAGATCCTCGGCATCGAACCACGGCTCCGCAGTCAGCGCCGTGAAATCCTGCAGCGTGACCCCGCCCTGTTCGGGATGGCTCGCGAAGGCCGCGGCGTTCACCCGAACCCACGCCTCGGCCTGCTCCGGATCGCGCGGGTCGTACCGCCTCGCGACGAAGCCCTCCGGCAGCGGCCGTGCGTCGGCGATCGCTGCCGTGAGCCGCGCGGGATCCAGTGCGAGGCGATAGAGCGACCGGACCGGGGAGAAGCCCGCACGTGCGAGCAGCCGCTCGGCGGCCGGGTTCTCGCCGTGCGCCCAGGCGCGCAGTTCGGATCCCGCCGCGTCGCGATCCTGCACCGTCAGCATCTCGGTGAGCAGTCTCGCCCCCAGCCCACGGCCGCGGGCCTCCGGTCGGACGACGAGGTCGAGCTCGCCCTCGCCCAGGATCCCGATCGCCCCGAGGGCGCGAGCGTCGGCGACCGCAGACTGCCCTGCGGGCCCTGGGAAGACCTCGAGGATCCTGCGCCTGCCCTGCGAGGCCGCGAGCAGCGCCTGATCCGATATCGGAGGAGCCCCGTCGAACCGTTCGGCCTCAGCGATCAGCTCCCGCACGCGATCCGGGATCATTCGTCGCTCTCGTTCCGTTCCCGGGCGAAGCCGTAGCCGACGCCCCGCACGGTGCTGATGAGCGCCTCGTGCTCGCCGAGCTTGGCGCGCAGGCGGCGCACATGGACGTCCACCGTGCGCGTGCCGCCGAAGTAGTCGGTGCCCCAGACCTCGGTCAGCAGCTGATCGCGCGTGAAGACGCGGCTCGGATGCTTCGCCAGGAAATGCAGGAGCTCGAACTCCTTGTAGGTGAGGTCGAGCATGCGGTCGTGCACCCGGGCGGTGAACGTTCCCTCGTCGATCTCGACGCCGGCCGAGCTGACGGATCCCGGGGCCGCGGCCTGTGCCGAACTCGGCACCCCCCGCGAAAGCCGCAGCCGGAGCTCGATCTCGGCCGGGCTGGCCTCGGGCAGCAGCACGTCGGCCACCCCCCAGTCGGCGGTGATCGCCGGCAGCGTCGCCTGCGAGGCGACGAGGATCCGAGGCGTCGGGCAGTCGCGCAGCAGTTCGAGGCACGCGCCGCGCGCACGCCGCGCATCGCCGGTGCCGTCGATCAGGAGGAGGTCGAAGCGCTCGGCCGCCGTCGGAGCCACCCGGACTCCGAGCGGAGAGGTCCGCAACTCGTGCGGCAGCAGATCGAGCCCGGCCAGCATCGCGGAAGGGCCGGTGTCGGTCAGGCAGAGCAATTGCATGATCCGCCCCTCTCTGCCCACCGCCGGCTGAGACGATTCTATCGGGCGCCGATATGCGAGGATGTGGGGGTGAGCGATTCCGTCACCGAACCCGAGGAGAACGCGCCCTGGCATCTCGGCAGGATGGTCGCTGCCTGGGCGGTCGCCGCGCTCATCGGCGTGCTGGTCACCGTCCTGGTCGACGGCGACGACCGCTTCCCCTGGCTCGTGCTCGCGATCGGTGCGAGCACCCTCGTCACGTTCGCGCTGCAGCTCGGCACGGCGCAGCGCGATGGCTTCATCACGCGGCTCTCCTTCAGCGTCGCCGGGTCGGTTCTGGTGATCGCGGTGATCGACCTGGTCGGTCTGCTGCTGCACTGATCGCCGGGATGGGCGACCGCGCACCTGTCTCTTATACACATCTCCGAGCCCACGAGACGCTCATGAATCTCGT
>CAMFIY010000314.1 GCA_945952575.1 uncultured Leucobacter sp. | reverse complement strand
CGATCGAGAACTGGCAGCACGACATGAACATCGGCTCGATCGTGCGCAGCGCCAACGCCTTCGGCGCGGACACGGTGCACATCGTCGGCCGCCGCCGCTGGAACAAGCGCGGCGCGATGGTGACCGACCGCTATCAGCACGTCGAGCACCGCGAAGACGTGGCCGCGCTCGCGGAATGGGCCCGGGATCAGGGCATCCCGATCATCGCCGTCGACAACGTGCCCGGCTGCGTGCCGATGGAGACCTTCGACTGGCCCGAGCGCTGTCTCATGCTGTTCGGGCAGGAGGGTCCGGGGCTCACCGACGAAGCGATCGCGGCCGCGGACGCCGTGGTCGAGATCACGCAGTACGGATCCACGCGATCGATCAACGCGAGCGCCGCCGCCGCGGTGGCGATGTTCTCCTGGGTGCAGCAGCGCTCGGCCCTCCGGCCCCGCTGAGCGCGTCCGGTCGCGGCGGGATCCTTATGCCCCGGGCCGTCGCGGCATAGCCCGGTCATAGCCTGCACGGCTGTGATGGTCGTAACGACCAAGGAGCTCAGCCATGACCACCACCAGCCTCATTCTCATCGCCGTCGACCTCGTCGCCGCGGCGGTCCTCACCCTCGGCATCTACTACCCGCGCCATCGCCGCCGGGATCTGGTCGTCGCGTTCCTCGGCGTGAACATCGGCGTGCTGGCGGTCGCATGCGTGCTCGGCTCCGCGGGCGTCGCCGCCGGCCTCGGCCTCGGCCTCTTCGGCGTGCTCAGCATCATCCGGCTGCGCTCCTCCGAGATCTCGCAGCGCGAGGTCGCCTACTACTTCGCCGCGCTCGCGATGGGCCTGATCGGCGGTCTGGGCGCCGCCGACCTGGTGCTCCCGACGGCGCTCATCGCCCTCATCCTCGTCGTGATGTGGGCAGCGGACCACCCCTCGCTCCTCGGGCGCAGCAGGCAGCAGATCGTGCGCCTCGACCGGGCGGTCGCCGACGAGGCGGAGCTCCGCGAGGATCTCGAGCTCCGCCTCGGCGCGACGGTGACCTCGATGACCGTGCAGCAGCTCGACCTCGTGAACGACACGACGCTGGTCGACGTGCGGTATCGGGTCGACCGGCCGTCGGCTGCCCGAGCGGCGCCGCCGGCGTCGGCGTCGGAGCGATCCACGGTGCGCGCCGAGCGCCCGGTCGCGGAACTCGCGCGATGAGCGCTCCGCGACGCCCGGCCTCGCGGAGCTGCCCCGCAGAGCTGCCCGTCGACGACCTGGCCCCCGTCTCGCTCGCGGAGCTCGTCGCGGAGGCCGAACTGATGACCCGGGGCGATCGAAAGTACTTGGTTCCGGCACGCGATGCTGCCGCGATACTGAGCGCTCTCGGCCGAGGATGCCGCGTGCTCGAGATCGACGGGCGTCGCGACTTCGGCTACGACTCCGTCTACTTCGACACGGCCGACCGCCTGAGCTACCGGCTGACCGCCCAGAAGCGCCGCCGCCGCTTCAAGCTGCGCACGCGCAGCTACCTCGATACCGGCACCGCCTTCCTCGAGCTCAAGACCAAGAGCGGGCGCGGCAGCACCGTGAAGGATCGCCTCGCCTACGAGCCGGCCGACCGCGCACGGATCACGCGCGCCGGCGGCGCCTATCTCGGCGCCCTGCTGAGCGGGCACGGGCACGATCCGGCCCTGGTCGCCGAGCTGCGACCCGAGCTCGTGAGCCGGTATCGGCGGACGACCCTGCTGCTCCCCGGCGGCAGCCGGGCCACGATCGACACCCGGTTGCACTGGAGCTCGGTGCCGGATCCCGGGCTGGCGGTCGGCCTGACCCGGTACGTGATCATCGAGTCGAAGTCGGCCGGCGCGCCGAGCGAGCTGGATCGCGCGCTCTGGCGTGCCGGGCACCGGCCGCACGGGATCAGCAAGTTCGGCACGGGCATGGCCGCGCTCCATCCCGAGCTGCCCGGCAACACCTGGGCGCGCGTGCTGCGCGGGCCGTTCGCGGAGGGGCGGCCCGGCCTCCCGATGACGTCCCCTCAGGCGGCTCCGGCCAGGTCGAGCGCCGCGCCGGCGATCGACTCGGCGTCGATGCCGTGGAGGCGGTAGGCGTCGCCGACGCTCGCCCCCTGCCCGAACGCGGTGACGCCGAGAGTCGCCGTGCGGTCACCGCGCGCACCGGCGAGGAAGGCCAGCGTGTGCGGGTGCGCGTCCATGACGGTGACGAGCGGTGCGGGGTGCTCGCGGGGGAAGAGCCGGTCCAGGATCCCGGATCTCGGACTGGCCGTCGTGCGCCCGCGCTCGTGCAGCGCGCGGAAGAGCAGCCCGGGACTCGTGACGCAGACCACGCCGGCTCGCACCCCGAGGCCGGCGAGGCGCTCGGCCGCGTTGCACACCTCGGTCATGATCGCGCCCGCGCCGACGAGCGTCACGTCGTCCTCGGCCGCCGGGTGGGCGCTGAGCCGGTAGCCGCCGGCGAGCACCTCATCGCGGCGGCGCCGGCGCAGCAGCGGATCCTCCGGGAGCCGGGCCAGCGACTGGTCCACCGGCCGTGTCGAGAGCCGGAAGTAGGCTGATCCGCCGGCCGGATCGAGCACGTCGCGCATCGCCTGCAGCATCGTCCACTCGAGATCCTGCGCGAACGCCGGCTCCCAGCTGGTGAGGCCGGGGATCTCGAGCGTGGCGGAGGGGGTGTTGATGGACTGGTGCGCGCCGCCTTCCGGGGCCAGCGTCACGCCCGACGGAGTGCCGATCACGATCGATCGCCCTCCCGAGTACACCCCGAACGTCCACGGCTCGAGCGCGCGGTTGATGAACGGGTCGTAGAGCGTGGCGATCGGGATCAGCGGCTGGCCCCAGCGCGAGCCGGTCAGCCCGAGCTCAGCGGCGAGGCTCACGAGGTTCACCTCGGCGATCCCGAGCTCGATGTGCTGGCCCCCCGGGTTCTCGCGCCACCTGAGCAGGCGGTCGCGGTCGTCTGCGAACCAGTCCTGCCGCCCGGCAGGCGACCAGACGCCGGTCTTGTTGATCCAGCCGCCGAGATTCGTCGAACTCGCGACATCCGGGCTCACGGTGACCACCCGCTCCGCGACCTCGGGTGCGGCCCGGCGCAGATCGGAGAGGAAGTGGCCGAGCGTCGCCTGCGTCGAGGTGACCGCCTTGTGCCGCCACTCGAACTCGACGGGCACGCGTGCGACGCCGGCGTGCGCGAACGGCTCGCGGCGCAGCCGGAGCGCGGTCTCGGTGCAGATCCGCCCTGCCTCCGACTCCTCGGAGAAGCGCTGCCAGGGATCTTCGGGCGACATTCCCGAGGCTGCGGCGAGCTCCGCGAACTGATCCGCGGTCAGCTGAGCGGCATGGTTGCTCGGGTGCCCCTCCAGCGCCAGCCCGCGGCCCTCCTCCGTCGCCTGCAGCGAGGCGATGCAGTCGCGCATCAGGTCGAAATAGGCGGCATCGCCGCCGGTGATGGCAATGGCCCGTTCGGAAGCAGCGGTTTCTGTCACGCCACGAAGATGGCGTATCGACAGGCTTTGCGCCACAGTCCGCGCCAACGAACGCCTCCCTGGGGGAACATATGGGTAAGCATGTCGACTACTACGTCTCGCTGAACTCGCCGTGGACCTATCTCGGCTCCGCGCGCTTCGAGACCATGGCGAAGAAGCACGGCGCGACGGTCACGATCTGGCCGGTCGATTTCGGTTCGATCTTCGCGGTGTCGGGTGGATTGCCGCTGCCCAAGCGTTCGCCGCAGCGACAGGCCTATCGCATGATGGAGCTGAAGCGCTGGCGCGACCATCTCGGCGTGAAG
>CAMFIY010000313.1 GCA_945952575.1 uncultured Leucobacter sp. | reverse complement strand
GTCGAAGGCCTCCCCCGCGGCGTCGTCGATCGTCTCGCCGAGCAGTTCGACGTCGCTCACGAGATCCCGAACCAGCAGCAGCGAGGTGTGCCCGCCCGAGACGAGCAGGGCGATCGTGGGAAGCTCGAGCTCGCCGACTGCGCCGGAGACCCGGCGCAGCCCCTCGCCGTGGATCAGGTCCGCGCCGACATGGCCGACGAGGTGGTTCACGGCGTAGAGCGGCGTGCCGAGCGAGATCGCGAGCGCCTTCGCAGCGGCGACTCCGACCATCAGCGCACCGGCGAGGCCCGGGCCGGAGGTGACGGCGACGGCGTCCAGTTCGTCGAGCCGGATCCCCGCGTCGGCGACCGCCCGATCGATCGTCGGCCGAAGCGCCTCGAGGTGCGCTCGCGCCGCGACCTCCGGCACGACGCCGCCGAAGCGCGCGTGCTCATCCATGGAGGACGCGATGGCGTTGGCGAGCAGCGCACGCCCGCGCACGATGCCGACGCCGGTCTCGTCGCAGCTGGTCTCGATTCCCAGTACCAGAGGCTCCGCGACCGCGAATCCTTCGTTCATCGTCGCTCCCCCATCCGCAGCTGCATCACCACGGCGTCCACGCCCTCCGGCTGGTAGTAGCCGGGGCGGACGCCGATCTCGGTGAAGCCCAGCGACGCGTAGAGGCTGCGCGCCACCGGGTTGTCCGCGCGCACTTCGAGGAACACCTCGCGCACTCCGCGCTCGGCCGCCGCATCGAGCAGAGCGTTCATGAGCCGTCGCCCCTGCCCGCGGCCCCTGGCCGCCGGCGCCAGCGCGATGGTCTGGATGTCGCCCTCGGTTCCGACCGCCAGAAGCCCGCCGTAGCCCAGGATCCCTCCCGCCTCGTCCTCGAGCACGAGGTAGCTGCGATGCTCCGCGCCGAGCTCCTCGCGCATCGCTTCGAGGCTCCATGCCTCGGTCGTGAAGACGGCCGACTCGATCGCCCAGATCGCGTCGAGGTCGTCGGAGGTCGCCGGGCGCAGGCGCAGGCCGGCTTCGGCATCCGCGCTCACGTCGATACCTTCTTGGGCCTGCTCGGCGGATACACGTCGGGATCCCGCAGGTAGAGCGCCCGATCCGGCTCGAAGCCGTGACCCGCGGCGAGCCGCCGGGCGGCGAGCTGGACGAGTCGCGCGGCCGGGATCCGCTCGGGCCAGACGTCGCCCTCGGTCGCCTCGTAGGCGTCCCGGGCGAGCAGGCGCGGTTCGGAGCGGCGGACGGGCACGCCGGCCCAATCGAGTCCCGTGTACTCGGTGACGAAGAGCTCGCGGCGGCGCGCATCCTGCAGCACGCGCAGCTCCGGCGCGGCGGCCCCGAGCGAGAGGACGTCGAGTGCCACCGCCTCGTGCCCCTGCAGCGGCAGCACCGGGACACCCCGGCCGGAGGCGAACGCGTGCGCGGCGGCGATCCCCACCCGCAGTCCGGTGAAGGGGCCGGGGCCGATGCCCGCGATCACGCCGGTGACCGCGGTCGGCGAGGCGTCCGCGAGCTCGAAGACGCGCGCGATCAGGTCGCCGATCGCCTCCGCATGCCCGCGGGGATCGTCGCTCGACGCCTCGAAGATCCGTCCGCCGACCCCGAGCGCGACGCTCGTGCCGATCGCGGTGTCGATCGCGAGCAGTGCGCGCGGGCCGAGCTCGGCGAGTTCCACGCCGCTCATGACAGCACACCGGAGGCCCAGCGCGGGCCGTATCCCCTGATGGTCACGACGCGCGGCTCGACGGGCGCCTCATCCGGATCGTCTCCGCCCGCGACGACGGTCTCGGCGGTGGGCCGTTCGATCTCCACCTCGATCCAGGACTCGCGCCCCTCGATCACACCGGCACCCCATTCCGCCACGACGACGGAGCCGTCGAAGTCGAGATCGAGGTCGTCGGCCTCGGCTGCATCGGCCAGGCGGTAGGCGTCGACGTGCACCAGCGGCGGCCCGTCGACGAGCGAGGGATGCGTCCGTGCCAGCACGAACGTCGGGCTCGTGACCGGTCCGCGCACGCCGAGGCCCTCGCCGATTCCGCGCGTCAGCGTCGTCTTGCCGGCACCCAGCGGCCCGGTGAGGATCAGCAGGTCGCCGGCGGCGAGGATCCCGCCGAGCCGCACGCCGAACTCGTGCATCCGCTCCGGGTCCCCGATCTCGAGACGCTCGGCCACCGCGCCCGGATCCGAGGCCTCCTCGGCCGCCTCCTCCGTGTCGTCGGTCGCGATCCGCAGCACGCGCGGCCCGATCCCGACCACGATCTCGTAGTTGATCGTCCGCATCAGCTCGGACCAGACCTCGACCGGGGGCACGCCGGTGCTCGGATCTCCGAAGAGCACGACCGGATCGCCGATGCTCACCTTGCGAGCCAGGCTGCCGAGATCGACGATGCACTGATCCATGCCGATGCGGCCGACGATCGGGCAGTGCCGGCCGGCGATGGCGACGGTCGCTCCCGCCCCGTTCAGCGCGCGCGGCAGCCCGTCGGCGTAGCCCATCGGCACGAGCGCGAGCGTGGTCTCGCTCTGCGTCACGTGATTGTAGCCGTACGACACCCCGACGCCCGCGGGCACTGAGCGCAGCGCGACGACTTCGGAGCGCAGGGTCATCGCGGGGATCAGGCCGAGATCGGCCGAGCTGCGGTCCGCGAAGGGGCTGAGCCCGTAGACGGTCACGCCCACGCGCACCGCGTTGTAACGCAGCGCGGGTCGGCTGAAGGTCGCGGCCGACGCGGAGAGGTGGATCAGCTCCGGATCGATACCGGTCTGGCGCAGCAGAGCGACGGCGCCGTCGAAGCGCGCGGCCTGTGCGAGGTCGTGCTCCTCCCCGGCGTTCGCGAGGTGGCTGAAGACTCCGCGCACGCGCACGGTTCCCGCGCGCACGAGTTCGGCGCCGCGCGCGAAGAGACCGGCCCATTCCTCCGGGCCGGCTCCGTTCCGGCTCAATCCGGTGTCGAGCTTGAACTGCACGGTGGCGCTCCTGCCGAGGCGCTCCGCAGTCGCGGCGATCCCGTCGAGCTGGGCGAGGTCGCTCACGCCGAGTTCGATCCCGGACTCGATGGCGGCGGCCCAATCGACGCGGGCGCCGTGCAGCCAGCAGAGGATCGGCGCTTCGATGCCGGCGTCGCGCAGGGCGAGCGCCTCCTCGAGGTCGGCCACGCCGATCAGAGCGGCCCCGCCCTCGATCGCCGCCTTGGCCGCGATCCCCGAACCGTGCCCGTAGCCGTTCGCCTTCACCACCGCGATGACCGCGACGCCCGTGAGCTCGCGGATCCGGCGCACGTTGTGCCGGATCGCCGGCAGCGAGATCTCGGCGACGCGCATCGACCCCGTTCTCACGCGCTGGCTCCATTCCTCGTTCGTTCCAGGATAACGAACGCTATCGCAGCACCCCCGTCATGGCTCAGCGAGAGATGCGCGAGATCTGCACCCTTGAGCGCGAACTCCCGGTCGAGCCCCTCGGTGCGGACGAAACGCGGAGCGCGATCCTCGTTGCGCACGATCTCGATGTCCTGCCAGCCGAGTCCGCCCGAATCCCCCAGCGCCTTGATCAACGCCTCCTTCGCCGCGAAGCGCACGGCGAGCGAGGGCACCGCGAGGGTGCGCTCGGCCGCCGTGAACAGGCGTGTGCGCAGCGCCGGCGTGCGGTCGAGCTGTCGCTCGAAGCGCGCGATATCGACGGTGTCGACGCCGATGCCGAGGATCATGCGGGCCCGATCACTCGACCGTGACGGACTTCGCGAGGTTCCGGGGCTGATCGACGTCGAGCCCCTTCGCGGTCGG
>CAMFIY010000312.1 GCA_945952575.1 uncultured Leucobacter sp. | reverse complement strand
CCGTCACACCCCTGCCTGAAGGTCGAGTCCGGATTCGAAAACGTGCTGCCGCGCAGTCGCCGGGTCGGGGAACGGATCGGCGAGCACGCGCTGCACGATCCCGTCGATCTCGGCCCGGGCCTCGTGGTCGATGCGGTCCAGCTCGGCCGCGTCGGCGTGCCCGCCGACGAGCAGCTCGACGCGCGCCAGCGCGAGGGGATCACGCTGCTCGCGACGGTCCTCCTTCTCCTGCTGGTCGCGGTAGAGGTCGAGGTCGCCCTCGTAGTGGCCGCGGAACCGGTAGCAGGTCGCCTCGAGGATCGTCGGGCCGCCGCCGGCGCGGGCGGATGCCACGGCCTCGACGAAAGCCTCGTGCACCTGGTCGCGATCCAGCCCGTCGACGCGCACGCCGCGCGCTCCGAAGGAGGCCGCGCGCTCGGCGATCGTGGCGGTCGCGCTCGACGCGCTGAAGGGGACCGAGATCGCCCACTCGTTGTTCTCGACCACGACGACGAGCGGCAGGCGCAGCACGCCGGCGAGGTTCATGCTCTCGGAGAAGCCGCCGGTGTTGACCGAGCCGTCGCCGACGACCGCGACCGCGACCGCGTCGTCTCCGCGCAGCCGGGCGGCGTACGCGTGGCCCAGCGCGACCGGGAGCGATCCGCCGACGATGCCGGTGGTCGAGAAGCGCCGCGCGGGATCGAAGAGGTGCATGTGGCCGCCGAAGCCGCCGCAGAGCCCGGTCTCGCGCTCGAAGATCTCGGCGAGCATCGGATAGAGCGGCACACCCTTCGCGATCGCGTGGAGGTGGTTGCGGTGCGTGCTGACGAGCGCGTCGGTGTCGCGCAGCACGCCGGCGAGCGCGGCGCCGATGGCCTCCTGCCCGACGGCCACGTGGACCTCGCCGTGGATGTGCTTCTCGGCGACGCCCCGGATGCAGGCCTCCTCGAACTCGCGCATCACGCGCATCTGGCGATACACCTCGGTCGACGTGTACGGCATAGTCATTCCCCTCCTTCGGGTGCTGGGTCATGCGGTTCTTCGATCTCGATCACGGTGCCGCCCGGGGTCCGGAAATAGGCGGCCGGCCCCTCCGAGAACTCGACGATCTCGCCGAGCATCGACCCGCCGGCACGCTCGATCAGTTCGGCGGCCGCGCCGAGATCCTCCACGAGATACGCGGTGTGCGCGATGCCGACGTGCACCGGCAGCGTCGGGTCGAGCCCGGCAGGGGCTCCGTGCACGCGGATCAGCTCGACGCGCGAGCGCGTACGCGCGTTCCAGAGCTGAGCGAGATCGCACGAGACTCCCGGCACGCCGACGGTGCGGGCGAACTGCTCGGCCATGCCGCGCACCTCGAACGCGAGCTCGAAGCCCAGCATCTCCCGGTAGAAGCGGACGGCCGCGGCGAAATCGGCGACGACCAGGCCGGTGTGGTGCTGCTGCCAGGTGCGCAGCGCGCCGCCGAGCTCGCGCTCCTCGGCCGAGCCGCGGGCGCTCACAGCGCCGCCTCCGTCTGCGCGAGGCCGCCCACCGGGAGCGAGATGCCGAAGACGCTGCCCGCATGCGGCTGGCGCTCGCGCTCGTCGGTGCTGAGCTCCACGGTCGCGGTGGTGATGTAGAGCGTCTGCAGCCCGGCGCCGCCGAACGCGCAGCTCGTGACGTTCGAGGCGGGCACCAGGATCTCCTGGCTCCACGTGCCGTCGTGCTCGATGCGGCGCAGGCGCCCGCCGGCCCACATCGCCACCCAGACGCCGCCCGCCGCGTCCACGGCGATCCCGTCCGGGGTGCCCAGCTCCGCCTCGACCTCGGTGAAGACCCGCTGGCCGGAGATCTCCTGCGTCTCGGGGTCGTAGTCGAACACGTTCACCGTGCGGCGCGCGCTGTCGACGAGGTACATCGCCCGCCCGTCGGGCGAGAACCCGATCCCGTTCGACATGCCCAGCCCGGGCAGCACCTCGACGGCCTCGCGTTCGCCCGCGCGCAACCGGTAGAGGGAGCCGCCCGATTCGAGATCGGGCCGCATGCTCCCGAACCAGAGCTCGCCCGCGGGGCCGATCGCGCCGTCGGAGAGTCGCAGCCCGCTCGACCCGGCGAGCACGGGAATGCGCCCCGTCTCGTGGAACCGGGCGTCGAGCGTCACGACGCCGTGGTTCTGCAGCAGCACGTAGCCGCCGCCCCGGCGCGGGAAGGCGGCGCTCACCGGCTCGCCGCAGGACTTCACCGCGACGGTGCTCCCGCCCCGGCTGCGCATGACCTTCCCCTCGAGGATGTCGACCCACAGCAGCCCGTCGCCGAGCCAGACCGGGCCCTCGCCCAGCCGGGCCTGCGCCGCGAACGCCGGCCGCGCCTCCAGACGGATCATCGTGGGCCTCCATTCTGCTCGAGCACGCGATCGCGCACGCATCCGAGCGGTCCGGCGAGCGCCGCGAGCCGCTCATCGCGGGCGGCGGCGTCGCGTTCGACGATCCCGGCGAGCTCGGAGCGCAGGCGTGCGAACTCGCTCTGCTCGTCCTCGCTCGGAAGGAACCGGGTCTCGCCGTCGATCACCGAGCGGCGCAGCATCGAGCGATCGACGGTCTCGAGGATCTCCTCGGCGCCTCCGGCGCAATCGGTGTCGAGCACGATGAAATCGGCCGGGGCGCCGACGACGATCTCGCCCGAATCGGATCCCATCGCCCGGGCTCCGCCGAGCGCCGCCATCCGCAGCGCCTGGGCAGGGGTGAGGGCGTCGCCCGTCTCCTGCGCCGCCCGGAGCGCCGCTCGCGCCTCGGCGAAGGCGTCCGGCTCCGACGGCACCTGGCTGTCCATGCCGATCCCGGCTTCGACCCCCCGTCGCAGCCACTCGGCGACCGCCGCCGTGCCCACACCCAGGCCGGCGTTCGAGCTCGGGCAGTGCACGGCCGCGGCACGCCGCTCCGCCAGCGTGCGAATCTCCTCGGCGGTCAGGTGCACGCCGTGCGCCACGGAGGCGAACGGCCCGAGCAGGTCGAAGCGCACGAGTCGGGCGAGCGGCGTCTCGCCCGTGCCGAGCCAATCGCGCTGCGGAGCGCTCTCGTGCAGATGCGTGTGCACGCGGAGCTCGCCGCGCTCCCCGGCGAGCACGCCGAGCGCCGCATCCGAGCACCACTGCGGCGCCACCGGACCGATCGCGAGCGAGATCCGGCGCGATGCGCGGCCGACGAGCTCCCGCGCTTCGCGAATGAGCGCCGGCCACTCCGCGAGCGGGAGGCCCCGATGGGGCAGGGGCACCTCGGTGTCGTCGAGACCGGCGGGCAGGTACTCCGCCTGGTCGGTGAAGCCGAGCACGATCAGGGCGCGCAGTCCCGCACTCTCCACGGCGGCCGCGGCCGCCTCCAGCTCCGCGAGGCGCTCCTCGCGCCCGCCCCAGCTGTGCAGGACGATCTGCGCGCTCGTGACTCCGGCTCGCAGCAGTTCGCCCGCGGCGGCCGTCGCGTCGGCGAGCGGCGGCAGCGGGGTGAGGGCGCCGAGGGCGTAGGCCCACTGCTCGAAGCTCAGGCCGGGCAGGTGCGACTGCCCAGCGGCTGGAGCGCTCCGGAGGTGGGTGTGCGCGTCGACCAGACCGGGCACGGTCAGCCCCGGCAGTCCGACGGCACCGCTCGCGCGCTCGGGCGTGAGCTCCGCGGCGGGCAGCACCTCGCGGATCCGGCCGTCCTCGACCGCGATCGCGACGTCCCGCTCGACCCGGGCGTCGGCCCGCCGCAGCAGGCGCTCGCAACGATACGTCTCCATCAGGTGGTCCTCGCCCAGCGGATCACGACGCGCTCGACCCAGGCCACGATCGAGAAGAGCACCGCGGCGAGCACGGCCGAGAGCAC
>CAMFIY010000311.1 GCA_945952575.1 uncultured Leucobacter sp. | reverse complement strand
GGATGAGGTCTTCCATCGACATGTCGCCGTCGAAGCCGTGCAGGATGTGCGTGCGGCGCTCGTCGCCGAAGCGGTCGACGATGCCGGTGAGCTCTTCCGCGATGATCGTGCGCTGGCGAGCCTCGTCGGCGAGGATCGCCTGGTACTCCGCGATCAGCCGCTCGAGCTCGGCGAGCTTGTCGAGGATCTTCTGCCGCTCGAGAGCCGCCAGCCGGCGCAGCTGCATCGCGAGGATCGCGTCGGCCTGGATCTCGTCGACACCGAGCAGCTCCATGAGGCCGGTGCGCGCCGCCTCGACGTCGGGGGAGCGGCGGATGAGCGCGATGACCTCGTCGAGCGCGTCGAGGGCGAGCGCGTAGCCGCGCTGGATGTGCGCGTCTTCCTCGGCCTTGCGCAGGCGGAACTGGGTGCGGCGGACGATGACCTCGACCTGGTGCTCGATCCAGTACGACACGAATCCGTCGAGGGCGAGCGTGCGCGGCACGCCGTCGACGATCGCGAGCATGTTCGCGCCGAAGTTCTCCTGCAGCTGCGTGTGCTTGTACAGGTTGTTCAGCACGACCTTCGCGATGGCGTCGCGCTTGAGCACCACGACGAGGCGCTGGCCGGTGCGGCCGCTGGTCTCGTCGCGGATGTCGGCGATGCCCTGGATCCTGCCGTCCTTGACGAGGTCGGCGATCTTGATCGCGAGATTGTCCGGGTTGACCTGATACGGCAGCTCGGTGACGACCAGGCAGGTGCGGCCCTGGATCTCCTCGATGTTCACGACGGCGCGCATCGTGATGGAGCCGCGGCCCGTGCGGTAGGCATCGCGGATCCCGCGGGTGCCGAGGATCTGCGCCCCGGTCGGGAAGTCCGGCCCGTGCACGCGCTCCATCAGCGCTTCGAGCAGCTCCTCGCGCGTCGCCTCGGGATGCTCGAGATGCCAGGTCGCCGCCTCGGCGACCTCGCGCAGGTTGTGCGGCGGGATGTTCGTGGCCATGCCGACCGCGATGCCGACCGAGCCGTTGACCAGCAGGTTCGGGAACCGCGCCGTGAGCACGGTGGGCTCCTGGGTGCGGCCGTCGTAGTTGTCCTGGAAGTCGACCGTGTCCTCGTCGATGTCGCGCACCATCTCCATGGCGAGCGGGGACATCTTGGTCTCGGTGTATCGGTGCGCGGCTGCGCCGTCGTTGCCGGGGGATCCGAAGTTGCCCTGGCCGAGTGCGAGCGGATAGCGCATCGCCCACGGCTGCACCAGGCGGACGAGCGAGTCGTAGACCGCGGTGTCGCCGTGCGGGTGGAACTGGCCCATCACGTCGCCGATCACGCGCGTGCACTTCGAGAACGACTTGTCGGGGCGGTATCCCCCGTCGTACATCGTGTAGATCACGCGGCGGTGCACCGGCTTGAGGCCGTCGCGCACGTCGGGCAGCGCGCGCCCGACGATGACGCTCATCGCGTAGTCGAGGTAGGAGCGCTGCATCTCGAGCTGCAGATCGACCTGGTCGATCCGGCCGTGCTCGTGCTGTGCCGCCTCGGGGCGCTCTTCGGCGCTCATCCCGTTGTCCTGGTTCTCAGATGTCAAGGAAACGCACGTCCTTCGCGTTCTGCTGGATGAATCCGCGGCGCGCCTCGACATCCTCGCCCATCAGGGTCGAGAAGATCTCGTCGGCCGCCGCCGCATCGTCCATGGTGACCTGCAGCAGGGTGCGGGTCTCGGGGTTCATCGTGGTGTCCCAGAGCTCTTCGTAGTTCATCTCGCCGAGGCCCTTGTAGCGCTGGACGCCGCTCTCCTTCTGGAGGCGCTTGCCGTTGCTGCTGCCTGCGGCGAGGCGCTCGTCTCGCTCACCGTCGCTGAACACGTACTCGTGATCGGCGTTGGTCCACTTGATGCGGTAGAGCGGAGGCTGGGCCAGATACACGTAGCCGAGATCGATCAGCGGGCGCATGTAGCGGAACAGCAGCGTCAGCAGCAGCGTCGTGATGTGCTGACCGTCGACGTCCGCGTCTGCCATGAGCACGATCTTGTGGTACCGCGCCTTCTCCGGATCGAAGTCCTCGCCGATGCCGGCGCCGAAGGCGGTGATCATCGCCTGGACCTCGTTGTTGCCGAGGGCACGATCGAGGCGGGCCTTCTCGACGTTCAGGATCTTGCCGCGCAGCGGGAGAATGGCCTGGGTCTCGGGGTTGCGGCCGGTCTTGGCGGAACCGCCGGCCGAGTCGCCCTCCACGATGAAGATCTCGGAGATCGTCGGATCCTTGCTCGTGCAATCGGAGAGCTTGCCCGGCATGCCGCCCGACTCGAGCAGCCCCTTGCGACGCGCCGTCTCGCGCGCCTTGCGGGCCGCGAGGCGCGCGGTGGCGGCCTGGATCGCCTTGCGGATGACGTCCTTGGCGGCGTTGGGGTTGCGCTCGAACCAGTCGCCGAGCTGATCCCCGACCACCTTCTGCACGAACGCCTTCGCCTCGGTGTTGCCGAGCTTGGTCTTGGTCTGGCCCTCGAACTGGGGTTCGCCGAGCTTCACCGAGATGACCGCGGTCAGGCCCTCGCGCACGTCGTCGCCCGACAGGTTCTCGTCCTTCTCGCGGAGGATGTTCTTCTCTCTCGCGTACTTGTTGACGAGCGTGGTCAGCGCCGCGCGGAAGCCCTCCTCGTGCGTGCCTCCCTCATGCGTGTTGATCGTGTTCGCATACGTGTGGACGCTCTCGGTGTACGCCGTGGTCCACTGCATCGCGACCTCCGCCGAGATCTTGCGCTCGGTGTCCTCCGCCTCGAAGGAGATGATCTCCTCATGCACCAGTTCGGCGCGCTTCGCCGCGTTCAGGTGCTGGACGTAGTCTTCGATGCCCTTCTCGTACAGGAACTCGTCGTGGGGAGCCGGCGGCGTGACGAGCTCGTCGGCCTCGTTCTCGATCGGATCCTGCGGGCGCAGGTCGGTGAGGACGATCTTGAGCCCCTTGTTGAGAAAGGCCATCTGCTGGAACCGGGCGCGCAGCGTCTGGTAGTCGAACTCGATCGTCTCGAAGATCTCGGCGCTCGGCCAGAAGGTGATGGTGGTGCCGGTCTCCTCGGTCGCCGCCCCCTGCACGAGCGGGCCGGTGGGCACGCTGCCGTCGAACGCCATGTTCCACGTGAAACCTTGACGCTTCACCTCGACCTCGAAACGGCTCGACAGCGCGTTCACCACCGAGGATCCGACGCCGTGCAGGCCACCCGAGACGGCGTACCCGTTGCCTCCGAACTTGCCGCCGGCGTGCAGGACCGTGAGGACCACCTCGACCGTGGACTTGTTCGGATCGGAGGAGTGCGGATCCACCGGGATGCCGCGGCCGTTGTCGATGACGCGGATCCCGCCGTCCTCGAGGATGGTGACATCGATCACGTCGCAGAAGCCCGCGAGGGCCTCGTCCACCGAGTTGTCGACGATCTCGTACACGAGATGATGCAGACCGCGCGGCCCCGTGGAGCCGATGTACATGCCCGGGCGCTTGCGAACCGCTTCGAGTCCCTCAAGCACCTGGATGTCGTTGGCGCCGTATTCCTGTGGAGCCGAAGCCTGTTCCGAGGTCATAGAATTGTGTAGCTTCTCTCCGCAGCGCGCGCCTCGTGTTCATCGGAACCCGGAGCTCAGTGAAACTCGGAGCTGATCGCTGCTCGATTCGTTGCCGTTTTCAGGGCATTTCACCCCGTTAGGCACTTCCGGACACTAGCCTACCAATTCACGGCGCTGAAAGTGCCCTTTTCGTGCGTTTCAGGGGCATATTTCGCCCGGGATCATCCCCCACCTGCAAAGCGATCAGGACGGGCGTCTCCCCAGACGCATTCCCGCGCCCGCTCA
>CAMFIY010000310.1 GCA_945952575.1 uncultured Leucobacter sp. | reverse complement strand
ACCCCGTTCCTCACCCCGCGCACGGTGCTGCTGACCACCGGGGTCCAGTTCGCGGAGGAGCCCACGGAATCGCAGGCCGACGGCTACGTCGCACGTCTGCGCGACGCGGGCGTCACGGCCCTCGGCTTCGGCGTCGGGATCACCTGGAATCGCATACCCGCCGCGCTGATCGCGGCCTGCGAACGGCTCGGTCTCCCGCTCTTCCGCGTGCCCTATGCGACGCCGTTCATCGCGATCGTGCAGGCCGCGGCCCAGCTGCTCGGCGCACGCACGCAGGCCAGGAGCACCTGGGCCCTCGATTCTCAACGTGCAGTCGCGAGCGCCGCCGCGCAACGAGAAGGCCTCGCCGCGGTCGTCCGCGAAGCCGCCGGCCGCCTGGGCCGCTGGGTCGCGATCGCCGACCGCACCGGACGGGTCATCGAGATCTCGCCGGCGTCCGCACGCGGGCCGCTCGGCGGAGAGGCGATCCGACGAGAGATCCGAGCGCTCATCGAGCGCGGCACCCGCGCGAGCCGCGTGGTCGCCGTCGGAGACGAGGACGTGGAGATGCAGACGCTCGGGCGCAGCGGGCGGATGCTGGGCGTCCTGCTCACTCCGGTCGCCGAGCAGGATCACGCCGAGCGCACGCTGCTCGGACTGATCGCCGCGCTCGCCACCGTCCAGCTGCAGCATCGCGCCGGCCTCGGCGACTCGGAGACCGCGCTGCGCTCCGCGGTGCTGAGACTCCTCCTCGCCGGCGACGCCGAGTTCGCCGAGCAGGTCGCCGTCGGCGTCATCCCGCGACTGCCCCGCGGGAGGATCACGGTCTTCCGTCTGGCGGATCTCGAAACGCTGGAGCAGAGCCTCATCGACGACCTGCGCTCGCTCGCGACCCGCTCGGGGCTCCTCACCGCACCGATCGAGGAGGACGGGGGCGCGACGACCGGGTCCGGGGCCGTGCTGATCTGCGAGGCCGGCCAATACGAATCCGTGCGCCGCACACTGGCCGAGCACCAGGTGCCCGCAGGGGTGAGCCAGCGCGGATCCCTCGAAGAGCTCCCGGCGCTCCTCGAACAGGCGGAGACCGCGCTGCACCGCGCCAGGGCGAGCGGAGCGGCCCCCGGACCGATCCGCTACACCCCGGCCCTGCACTCCGGGGTGCTGCAGCTGCTCGAAACCGCCGAGGCGCGGCGGCTCGCCGAGAGTCTGCTGGCCCCCCTGCAGCAGCACGACCGCAGACACCGAGAGAACGTCACGCGCAGCCTCGCCGTCTGGCTCTCGCATCACGGCCAGACGAGCCCGGCCGCCACTGAGCTCGGGATCCATCGCCATACGCTGCGCAGCCGCGTGCAAACCGCCGCGACGCTCTTGCAGCGGGATCTCGACGACCCGGATGCTCGCGCCGAGCTCTGGGCCGCGCTCAGACTGCTCGGTCAGGGTCGCGCCGACTGAGGCTCGGTCGCGGAGCCTCAGAGGCCGCGCCGGCGGACGACGTGCGCCTACACAGCGACGAAGGTCGCAATCACCTGCACGCGAACGCCGAGATCCCGGATCGTCACATCCATGCCCTTCGCCTCGGCGGCCATCATCATGCCGCGCGCAAGCGGCCCCGGCATCCCGGCTCCGCTGTCGCCGTCGCGCAGGGAGAGAAGTTCCGGCTCCGAGCGCCCGATCGCCGACGCGTAGTCCCGGGCGGCCCGGCGGGCGTCCTCGACGGCCTCGGCGCGCAGCTCCCCGAGAACCGAGTTCCGCAGCTCGTCGCTGAGCCCCCAGCCGACCCGCGCATCGCTGCCTTCCCCCGCGAATTCCTGGGTCAACCCACCGACGAGCTCCAGGTCGATCAACTCGATCTGGACGCTGACGTTCGCCGTATGCTCCGAGATCAGGCGGCCGTCGCCGTCTCGCCAGGAATTGCTGTAGGTCTCGACCGGGTTGGCGAGGTATCGCGAGGCCGCACCCGCATCGACCAGGCCGGTCGCCCGGGCTACGAGGTGCTCATGCGCCTGAGCGGCGCGCTCCACCACGCTCGATCGTTCGGCATCGCTCAACGACATGTTGACGCTGAGCGTCGCGCGATCCGCGATCAGGAAGCGCTCGGCCGCCCCGGTGACGATGATCTCGGTCATGTGCTCCCCATCCGGCGTCGGCGCCGTCGGCCGACATGCCTACGCCCATTCAACACCGTCTCGCTCGACAGACGGTCAGGCCGCCCGACCGGCGAACGGATCCCAGCCCCTCGGCCCGAGCGGAGCGCCGTCCAGCAGCACTCGGGCAGACGATGTCGGCTCGGGATCCTCGGGCTCGCACCCGGCCATCATCCCGATCCGCTCGAAGCCGACGGGCAGGGTCGCGCCCGGCGGGAACGCGGCGAGCAGACCATGATCCTCGCCGCCGAACAGCATGGCCTCGAGCAGCACCGGCTCCCCCGCTTGCCGCGAGAACCCGGCGAGCAGCAGCGAGGAATCGAGCAGGACACGGCACCTGCTCGCACGGGCCAGTCTGGAGGCGTCGAGCGCGAGCCCGTCCGAGACATCCATCATCGCCGTGGCCCCCGCACCCGCAGCGGCCGTCCCGAGCCCGATCGGAGGCCGCGGGGTCAACTGCGCGGCGAGCGCGGCCGGGTTCCGCTCCCTGATCCCGGCGAGGCCGCGGCTGTGCGCGAGGTCTCCGTCCGCCGACTCGGCGAAGAGCAGCGAGAGCCCCGATCCGGCGAGGCCGAGCTCGCCCGCATACGCGAGCACGTCGTCCGGTCGCGCCCCGGATCTGAGCACGGCCGGTCGACCCTCGAGATCCCCCAGCGCGGTCACCGCTGCCGTCAGCACCGGCGCTCGACCGAGATCTCCCCCGACGACCCCGCATCCCGGAGCCAGCTCGCGGCACGCCGCATCGAGCCCCTCGGCGATCCGCTCGAGCAGGGCGATCGGCGTCTCGGCCGGGCACGCCAAGGCGACGGTCAGCGCGACGGGCCGCGCCCCCATCGACGCGATGTCGGAGAGATTCGTCGCCGCGAGCTTCCAGCCGAGCTCATAGCCGCTGTGCCAGGCCAGCCGGAAGTCGGGCCCCTCGATCATGGTGTCCGTGGTCACGACCGCTTCACCGGTGAAGCCGAGCACCGCACAGTCGTCGCCGGGGCCGACTCGCGCTGCACGCGCCTCGCCCAGTCGGGCCAGGATCCTGCGCAGCACCTCGGATTCGCCGAGCCCGGCCACCGTCTCACCCTTCTGCATCCTCTCAAGGTATCGGGATCACGCCCCGATAGCATCGGAGTATGCTCCGCCCCGCTCGATCCGCCGCACTCGCAGTCCCGCTGCTCCTCGGCGCCGCACTGAGCGGGTGCGCGGCGGACGTCCCGATGACCGCCGCAGCGGACGCGAACAACCCGGCCTGCGCCGATGTCATCGTGCGCCTGCCCGCCGAAGTCGCCGGACTCGCGAAGCGCACCACGAATGCGCAGGCCACCGGCGCCTGGGGCGATCCGGTCGGCGTGCAGCTCGTGTGCGGGACCGTGCCGAGCGGGCCGACCACCGACGACTGCGTCAGCGTCAACGATGTCGACTGGATCATCGATCGCTCGAAGGCGCCGCTCTACCGTTTCGAGGCGTACGGGCGCTCGCCGGGACTCGTCGTCTACGTGAACTCGGAGCGCGCCAGCGGCACCGACACGGTAGCGGATCTCGGCTCGGTCGCGAAGCTGCTCCCCCAGGAGCACAAGTGCACCGCGCTCACCGACACCATGAACCTCTAGCTGCCCGACTCAGACGGATCCGCCGGCTGCCGGCCGCCCCGACCAGGGTCAGCGCTCGAGCGCGAGCTCGATGAGCTCGGTGATCAGCCCGGTATAGCT
>CAMFIY010000309.1 GCA_945952575.1 uncultured Leucobacter sp. | reverse complement strand
GGCCTCGAAACGCATGGGCGGCGGCAGGAACTCCGCGTCGTCCATCGTCACCTTCGTGATGATGCTCCCGCCGGTGCGCGAGGGCGGCAGCGCCGACAGCAGCTCGGGCTTCCCGTAGAGCACGCCGATGCCGTTCGGTCCGAGCATCTTGTGGCCGGAGAACGCGGCTAAGTCGACGCCGAGCGCACCGAAGTCGACGGGGATGTGCGGCACGGACTGGCAGGCGTCCAGCACTGTGATCGCGCCCACGGCCGAGGCGAGCTCGACCAGCTCCGCGACCGGCGCCACGAAGCCCGTCACGTTCGAGACGTGCGAGAACGCGAAGATGCGGGTGCGGGCGGTGATGGCGGCGCGCGCGTCATCCAGCGACCAGGTGCCGTGCTCGTCGACCGGAATGTACCGGAACGTCGCCCCCGTCTTCTTCGCGAGCCGCTGCCACGGGATCAGGTTCGCGTGGTGCTCCGCCTCGGTGACGAGGATCTCGTCACCGGCGCCCAGCTCGTAGCGTTCGCTGCCCGCCACGCCCAGCCCGGCGTTGGCCTCGCCGATCCCGAGCGCGACCAGATTCAGCGCATCCGTCGCGTTCTCGGCGAACACGATCTGCTCGGGGGTCTTCGCCCCCACGAAGTCCGCGAGCCGCGCCCGTGCGCCCTCGAAGAGCTCCGTGGCCGTGCCGACCGCATGGCTCGTGCCCCGGTGCACCGCCGCGTTCGCATGCTCCAGGAACGAACGCTCGGCATCCAGCACCTGCGCCGGCCGCTGCGAGGTCGCGGCGGCGTCCAGGTAGGCCACCGGTCGTCCGCCGCTCAGCGGCGGGTCGGCGAAATAGGGGAACGCCGACCGGAGCGCGGCGACCTCCGCTCCCGTGAGCGCGGTACTGAGCGAGGTGGCAGGCATGCGTCCATTCTTCCATCTGATGATGTCTGTGGCCTCAACGTGCGACGGCGCGAGGCTATTCCGCGGCAGGGCTCGACGGCGGGATCAGGCCCGCTTCGCACCCCGTCCCGACGGAGTCAGCCACCAGTTCACGACGCCGAGCAGCAGCACCGCGCCGGCTGCGATCAGTGGCAGCGCGAGCGAGGCCGAGGTGCCGGAGTTCGTCGCGACCGTGCCGGTCAGGGCGGCAGCGCCCGACTGACCCACCATGATCCCGGAGCCGAGCATCGTCATGACCGTCGCCGAGCGCCCCTCGGGGCTGCGCTGGGCGCCGAAGCTGTAGAGGTTCACCAGGGTCGGCCCGATCCCGCACCCCATGATCGCGAGGGCGACGACCATGCCGGGCAGGTCGTGCGCGGTCTGCAGCACGACGCCGCCGATCACGATGAGCGCGGCGAACGCGATCCACCGCGCGCGCAGCGAGAAGCTCGGCGGCAGCAGGGCGACGCAGAGGGCGAGGATCGCGGATCCGACGCCCATCACCCCGTAGATCACGCCGGCGCCCTCCGCATCCCCGCGATCCTGCATGAACGCGGTCAGCGAGGTGAGCATGGAGCCGAAGAAGAACCCCACCCCCACGATCCCGAGCACCGTGACGATCAGCGCCGGCCGCGCGAGCTCCGACGCCGGCGCCAGCGTCGCGGCGCGCTCGGCGCGGGACTTCGCGGGCACGCTCGTGCGATGCAGCGCGAAGAGGCTGATGAAGATGAAGGTCAGGATCGCGGCGCCCACCACGGGGGCCCAGGCTCCGAGGGTGGTCGCGAGCAGGCCGACGATCACCGGGCCGAAGACGAAGATGATCTCGTCGACGGCCGACTCGTAGGCGAGCATGGCGCTCAGCAGCTTCGGCTGCCGCTGCACCGGCAGGTCGTTCGAGATGATCGTGACGACGCGCGAGCGCGACATCGGCGAGGGCTGCGGGGCGGATGCGCCGATGAGGAACGCGCCGGCGAACATGACCGCGTTGGGCAGGTCGCTGTAGGCGACCCAGGCGAAGAGCGCGAGCAGCACGCTGTTGACGGCGCCTGTGATCAGCAGGGTCGGCCGCTGTCCGTAGCGATCCGCCGCGGCGCCGATGAGCGGTCCGACGCAGGCGCAGCCGATCCCGGCCATCGCCGAGTTGATGCCGCCCAGCTCGACCGATCCGCGTGCGGAGACGACGAGGGTGAGCACGCCGATCACCATCATCGCGTAGGGGAGTCGTGCGACGAAGGCGAGCGGGAAGAAGCTGACGCCGACCCGGTCGAGCAGGAGCCTCAGCGAGCTCCGCTCGGGCTCGGGTGCGGCGCTCACCGGGTCTGCTCTGCGAAGAACGCCTGGAACGCCGCGCCGTCCGCCGGGTCGCCGGTGTAGGCGACGCCGTTCACGAGCACCTTGGGCGTTCCGTCGACCGACTGGCCGGGCTGCACGGTGTTCGGGATCGGGTTCGCGAAGACCCAGTCGTTGAGCGCCTGCGCGAACGGAACGAAGCGCCGGCTCGTGATGCAGTCCGCGACTGCGGGATCCAGCCCGCCCGTGGCGCGGTCGAGCTCGCCGACTAGCTGCCCGTCGCTCGGGCCCTCGATGCCCTCGGCAGGTTGCCATTCCGTGCTGAGCAGCGCCGCGTGCGCTTTCCAGGCGACGGCCGGCTGCCCGTCGACGACGCACTGCACGGCCGCCGCCGCGCGTGACGAGTACTGGCTGCCGGCACTCACGCGGTCGAGGAAGGTGAGCGGCACGATCTCGAGGGTCACCGTGCCGTCGTTCACCGCCTGCTCGAGGAACGCGCCGTTCTGCTCCTCGAACTGCATGCAATACGGGCAGCGGTAGTCCAGGTACATCAGCACATCGGCTCGGGATCCTGCCGCACCGACCTCGGCGACCTTCGGTGCGTCGCCCGTCGTGAGGGGTTCGCTGCGGACCGGATCGAGGCCCTTCCCGAAGATGATGCCTCCGGTCGCCATGTTGGCCGGCCAGGCGAGCGCGGACGCGTCGCCCTCGGGGCTCTCGGTCTGCTTCGTGCCGGGATCGTCGCCGGAGCCGAGCGCCGTGCCCCCGCCGGGCGCCAGGAGCATGCTGACCGCGAGTGCCCCGACGACCAGGGCGCCCAGCACGGAGAGCGCTCCGCCGGCGATGCCGACGAAACCGCCCGCGCGCGGCTGCTGGCGGCGGATCACCGCCACGACGCCGAGGATGACCGCGACGAGTCCGAGCAGCGCTCCGAGGACGAGGGCGACTTTGAGGTACATCGCGGCGACGACCGTGGTGAGCAGCGCCGCGAGGCCGAGGGCCATCGCGGAGATCGCGAGGCCGCGACCGGCTGGGCGCGCCGGGGCGTCGCCGGCGTAGGGATTCTGCGGCGGCTGGTTCTGCTGGGGCACCGGGATCCACTGGGGAGCCGGCGCCGGCGACCCCGCATCGCCTTCGGGAGTTGCGGGCTCGGGCGTGTTCTCGGGCTCTGCGGGATCCTGCTCGTGCTCACTCATCGTTCCATTCTGACAGGAAACGGCGCGTGTTACCCGCATTTCATCCGCGGCCTCCCGCGTACGATGGAGCCATGCTCCTGCTCGCCGCAACGCCGATCGGAAACCTGGGCGACGCGTCGCCCCGGCTGCGCGAGGCACTCGCGAACGCCGACGTGATCGCCGCGGAGGACACGCGGCACACCCGGCATCTCCTGAATCTGCTCGGCGTCGAGACGCGTGCCGAGCTGGTCGCCCTGCACGATCACAACGAGCGGGATCGGGCCGCGGAGCTCGTCGAGCGGGCGGCTCGCTCGGAGGTGCTGCTGGTCAGCGACGCGGGCATGCCGACGGTGTCGGACCCCGGCTTCCGCGTGGTGCAGCTCGCGGCCGAGCGGGGTGTCGAGGTCAGCGCGATCCCGGGCCCGAGCGCCGTGACCACCGCGCTGGCGGTGGC
>CAMFIY010000308.1 GCA_945952575.1 uncultured Leucobacter sp. | reverse complement strand
GCGATGCGGGCATTCCAGTTCCGCATGCTCCGCATGCCGAAACCGCAGGTCAAGCGTCTGCAGTTCCCCGAGTAGCCGGCGAATCCGCCGGATCGAGCTCAGCGGGCCGGTCGGTCCCCGTAGCGGAGCGCCACCAGCTCCCGGTTGATGCTTCGTGCCCAGAACGGGCCCTCGTAGATGAAGGCGGTGAAGCCCTGCACGAGCGTGGCTCCGGCGTCGAGCCGCTCGAGCACGTCGGCGCCGGTGGCGACGCCACCCACCGAGATGACGCAGAACTCCGCCGGTGCGGTGCGTCGGCTCCGACGCAGCACCTCGAGGGACCGCTGCGCGAGCGGTGCGCCGGAGAGGCCGCCCGCACCCATCGCCTCGATCGTCGCGGGAGACTCGGCGAGCCCCTCGCGCGAAACCGTCGTGTTCGTGGCGATGATCCCGTCGAGGCCGAGCTCCAGCGCCAGAGCGACGATCCCGTCGAGTTGATCGTCGTCCATGTCCGGGGCGATCTTCACGAGCAGCGGCGTCTCACCGGCGGCGGCCTTCACCGCACCGAGCAGCGGCCTCAGCTGATCGAGTTCCTGCAGGCCGCGCAGTCCGGGCGTGTTGGGCGAGCTCACGTTCACCGCGAGGTAGTCCGCGATGGGTGCGAGCCGCTCGGCGCTCCAGACGTAGTCGGCGGTGGCGTCCGCTACCTCGGTCACGCGGCTCTTGCCGATGTTCACGCCGATCACCGGGCGATGCTCGGCGAGGCGCGCCCGCTCGACGCGTGCGACTGCGGCGGCCGATCCCCCGTTGTTGAAGCCCATGCGGTTGATCAGAGCCCGATCCTCCACCAGGCGGTACATCCGCGGCCGCGGATTGCCCGGCTGCGCGTGGCGGGTCAGGGTGCCGACCTCCACGTGACCGAAGCCGAGCGCGCCGAGACCGAGGATGCCGGCAGCGTTCTTGTCGAATCCGGCTGCGAGACCGAAGGGGCTCGGGAACTCGAGTCCGAGTGTGCGCACCCGCAGTCGTGGATCGGGCGCGCAGAGGTTCCGGACTGCGGCGCCCGCGGCCGGCGCGGCCTTGATCACCGTGAACGCCAGATGGTGGGCGGTCTCCGGATCGAAGCGGCGGAGTACCAGATCGAAGAGGGCGGGATAGAAGCGCATGGTCACTCCCCTGCTCCGCGCGACGCGTGGTCGCCGGTCAGCGCGGCGAAGCTGCCGGTGCTCGGGTGCGCGCGCAGCTCCGAGATGGCCGCGTCGAAATCGTCGAGCGACTCGAACGCCTGGTAGACGCTCGCGAAGCGCAGGTAGGCGATCTCGTCGAGCTCGCGCAGGTGCGGGAGCACGGCCAGCCCGATGTCGTTCGCATCGAGCTGCGCCTGCCCGGTCTGGCGCACGGACTCCTCCACCTGCTGCGCGAGCAGCGCGAGGTCGGAGTCGGTCACCGGGCGGCCCTGGCACGCCTTGCGGACGCCGCTGACGACCTTCTCCCGGCTGAACGGCTCGACCACTCCCGAGCGCTTGATCACCGTGAGGCTGGCGGTCTCGGTCGTGCTGAAGCGGCGGCCGCATTCGGGGCACTGTCGACGACGCCGGATCGAGAGGCCGTCATCGGACGTGCGGGAGTCGATCACTCGGCTGTCGGGATGCCTGCAGAATGGGCAATGCATGTCCTACGATCCTTCCGTGAAGCGCGCGCTGACCGCCTCGCCGTGCGCCGGCAGGCCCTCGGCCTCGGCGAGCGCGACCAGGGGGGCCTCGGCCTCCGCGAGCGACGCACGATCATAGGCGACTACCTGCTGCGGTCGCAGAAATGTGTGGGCCCCGAGGCCGGCGGCGAAGCGCGCGGTGCCCCCGGTGGGGAGCACGTGGTTCGAACCGGCGAGGTAGTCGCCGAGGCTGACCGGGGTGTACCCGCCGAGGAAGATGGCGCCGGCGTCCTGGATCCCCGCGAGGACGGCGTCGTCGTCCCGGGTCTGGATCTCGAGGTGCTCCGGGCCGTAGGCGTTGCTCACGCGCACGGCCTGGGCGAGGTCGTCGACGAGGATGACGGCGGATTGCGGGCCGCCCAGCGCCTCGCGCACGCGCTCGGCGTGCCTGGTACGTGCGGCGCGCACGGCCACTTCTTCGAGGACGCGTCCGGCCAAGTCGGGCGAGTCCGTGACGAGCACCGAGGCCGCAGCCTCGTCGTGCTCGGCCTGGCTGATCAGATCAGCGGCGACGAAGCCCGGATCCGCCGTCTCATCGGCGATGACGAGGATCTCCGTCGTGCCCGCCTCGGCATCGATGCCGACGATCCCGGTCACGACGCGCTTGGCGGCGGCGACGAAGACGTTTCCCGGGCCGGTCACGACGTCCACCGGCTCGAGGCCGATGCTCGGCACTCCGTAGGCGAAGGCGGCCACGGCACCGGCGCCGCCGAGCGCGTAGACCTCGTCGATGCCGACGAGCGCCGCCGCCCAGAGCACCGCCTCGTGCGGCGCTCCCCCGTTGTCCGGTTGCGCCGGCGAGGCGAGCGCGAGGCCGGGCACGCCCGCAGCCTGCGCGGAGACCGCGTTCATGATCACCGATGAGGGATAGGCCGCCTTGCCGCCGGGGGCGTACAGTCCGACCCGGCCGACCGGCTGCCAGCGCTGGATGACGCGTGCGCCGTCGCCGAAGCTCGTCACGCGCTCGGCGGGCACCTGGGCGGCGGAGGCCAGACGGAGCTTCTCGATCAGCGTCTCCAGTGCCGCGCGTACCGCAGGCGGACACGTGGCGAGCGACGCCGAGACCCGCTCCGCGGACACGCGCAGGGCATGCCCCTCGACCCGATCGAAGTCGCGCGCCTGCTCGCGCAGCGCGCTCTCGCCTCGATCCCGCACCGCCTCCACGAGCGGACGCACCCGCTCCACGGCCGTGCCGGTATCGACGGCCGCTCGCGGCACGAGCCGCAGCAGCTCGGAACGGGTGAGGACCTCGGCATCGCGAGCCCGGGCTCGAAGATCGATCGTGCGCAGCATAGGCCTCGAGTCTATCGGGCCGCGGGCCGGAGCATGCCGAGCCAGACCAGCTCGCGCACGCCCTCCACGAGAGCCTCCGCGATCTCGTGCTCCGCGCCGTCGAGTTCGAGCAGCGTGACCAGCGCGGCGGCGATCTGGCGCAGGGAGAGCTCTCCGTCGCAGGCGCCGACCGCCGCGGCGAGCAGCGGATCGGCGGCGACCCGTCGTGCGATTCCGGCATGCGTGCTCAGCGCGATGGCGTTCGGCGATTCCTGGCCCGGCCGGTGCTCGCGATGCTCGGTCACGGCATCGTCCACGAGCCATTCGAGGTCGAGGATCTCGTCATCGCTGAGCCGCGCCGTCTCGATCCCGGCCGCGAAGACATCGGCGAGAACGGTCCCCGGTGCGGCCGAATAGGCGCCCTCGGCCTGCTCGACGCGGATCACGGCCTCGGTATCGGGATGCGGGACGAGCATGCGGTGCAGGCGGATGGAGCCGAGTCCGAGCGCCACGACCCGTCGTGCGGCGAAGTCATCGGTCCAGCGTCGGATCAGCCCGTCGAAACCGGCGTCGCCCGAGCGGGCGCCGCCGTCACGCGCCCAGGTCTCCGCATAGCGCAGCGGCGAGACGCGATCGCGCTCGATCACCCAGGTCGCGAACTCCGGGCCCGCCGGCAACCAACCGCGAACGCGTTCCAATCCATCGACGCCCCAGTGCGACTCCCAGTTCGCCAGACAGAGCAGTGTGCCACCTGCGGCGAGATGTCGCGGTGCCTCGCGCACGACGCGCTCGGCAAGTCCGTCGCCCACCATCCCGCCGTCCCGGTACTCGTACCGCCCGCTCGCGTCCTCCCCGTCGACCCGCGGCGTCACGACGAACGGCGG
>CAMFIY010000307.1 GCA_945952575.1 uncultured Leucobacter sp. | reverse complement strand
ACCTCGTCGTGCCGAACGCGGGCAACGCCGGCACCGTCGCCGCCGCGCTCACCGAGCGTGCAGCGGGCTTCGACGTCGAGGTGATCGACGCCTCCGCCGAGACCTCGCTGATCGCCGTTCAGGGGCCGGTGTCCGAGCGGATCCTGCTCGACGTCGTGCGCGGCGAGGATCGTGCCGCCGTCACCGAGCTGCGCTACTACGCCTGGGTCGCGGTGAAGGTCGCGGATATCGACGCCGCGTCAAGCGGCGGCGTAGCAAGCACAGAGTCAGTCGAGGGCACCGCCGGGGCCATCGACGTCCTTCTGGCGCGCACCGGCTACACCGGCGAGGACGGCTTCGAGCTGTTCATCCCGAACGATCGCGCGGCCGAGCTGTGGGCGCTGCTGCTCGCCGCGGGCGAGCCGCACGGACTCGTGCCCTGCGGCCTCGCCTCGCGGGACTCGTTGCGTCTCGAAGCCGGCATGCCGCTCTACGGCAACGAGCTCGGTCTCGACACGACACCGTTCGACGCGGGCCTCGGTCCGGTGGTCTCCCTCAAGAAAGAGGAGGACTTCGTCGGACGCGCAGCGCTCGAGGCGGCCAAGGAGGCCGGCCCGAGCCGGGTGCTGGTCGCGCTGAAGGGTCTCGGGCGCCGCGCGGGCCGCGGCGGCTACGCCGTGCACGAGCCCTCCGCTGACGGCGCGCCCGGCCGCGAGATCGGCCGCGTCACGAGCGGCCAGCCCAGCCCGACCCTCGGCTACCCGATCGCGCTCGCCTATGTCGAGCCGGGGTTCTCGGCGGTCGGAACTTCCGTCGAGATCGACCTGCGCGGCAAGCTCGAGCCCTTCGAGGTCGTCGCACTCCCGTTTTATCAGCGCTCGGCATAGCCTGGGCCCATCCACCCTTTTACGACAGCACGAACCAACAGGAGACATCATGAGCAAGGTGCACGCGGACTATCGCTACTCGGCCGAGCACGAGTGGATCGACGGGCAGAGCCCCGCGACCGTCGGCGTCAGCGAGGTCGCCGCCGACGCCCTCGGCGAGGTCGTCTACATCGACCTGCCCTCGGTCGGCGCGAACCTGACCGCCGGCCAGGTCTGCGGTGAGATCGAGTCGACCAAGTCGGTGTCGGAGCTCTTCTCGCCCGTGAGCGGCGAGGTCGTCGAGGTGAACGAGGCGGTCGTCGCCGATCCGGCGCTCGTGAACAGCGACCCCTACGGCGCCGCCTGGCTGTTCCGCGTCGCCGTCTCGGAGGAGGGCCCGCTGCTCTCCGCCGCGGATTACGCTGCGGCCAACGACGCCGAGATCTAGCCGGCACCGGCCGCACAACCGCTCCGACGAAGCAGCGTTCCATGGCGATCAGCGTCTTCGACCTCTTCACGGTCGGCATCGGGCCATCGAGTTCTCACACGGTCGGCCCGATGCGCGCCGCGCACGCATTCGTGGCCGGTCTGCAGCGGCACGGGATGATCCAGCGCGCAGCGGGGCTGCGGGTGGATCTCTACGGTTCGCTGGCCGCGACCGGTCGTGGGCACGGCACGTTCACGGCCGTGCTGCTGGGGCTCGAGGGGTTCGACCCCGAGCACGTGCTGCCCGAGGAGGTCGATCGTGCGCTCGAGCGGATCGAGCGCAGTGGGGAGATCCGCCTGGGCGCGGAGCTCTCAGGAGCGGCGGCGCTCGACGACGCGGCGGCAGCGGTTCCCGCGATCCGTTTCGGCGTGCCCGATGTCGCGCTGCACCCGCTGACGGTGCTGCCCCGGCACACCAACGGCATGCGTTTCGCGGTGCTGGACGACACGGGTGCGACGCTCGACGAGCAGACCTACTTCTCGGTGGGCGGCGGCTTCATCGTGCGCGAGGGCGCCGAGGAGGCGATCCTGGACCGGCTCGAGCAGAGCCTCGCCGAGCAGCCGTATCCGTTCCGGACCGCGGCCGAACTGCTCGCCCACTGCTCCTCCGATGGAATGACGATCGCCGAGGTGATGCTCGCGAACGAGCTCGTGACGCGCGATGAGGCGACCGTCCGCGCCGGATTGGAACGGATCTGGCAGGTCATGGAGGCCTGCAAGGATTCGGCGCTGACCCGCACCGGCCTGCTGCCGGGCGGGCTGAACGTGCGCCGCCGCGCGCCCGAATGGCATCGGCGGCTGCGGGAGCAGGATCCGAACCGCGACCCGGTCTTCTGGCAGGAGTGGATCAACCTCGTTGCGCTCGCCGTCAACGAGGAGAACGCTTCGGGCGGGCGGGTGGTGACCGCTCCGACCAACGGAGCCGCCGGCATCATCCCCGCCGTGCTCTTCTACGCCACGCACTACGCGCCGGGGGCCGCCTCCTGGGGCCCCGAGCAGAAGCAGCGGGTGATCGCCGACTTCCTGCTCGCCGCGGCAGCGGTCGGCGTGCTCTACAAGGAGCAGGCGTCGATTTCGGGCGCCGAGGTCGGCTGCCAGGGAGAGGTGGGTTCCGCGTCCTCCATGGCCGCCGCCGGGCTGGCGCAGATCCTCGGTGGCACCCCCGAGCAGGTGGAGAACGCCGCCGAGATCGCGATGGAGCACAATCTCGGCCTGACCTGCGACCCGATCGGCGGGCTCGTGCAGATCCCGTGCATCGAGCGCAACGCCATCGCCGCCTCGAAGGCGATCAACGCCGCCAAGATGGCGCTGATGGGCGACGGATCGCACCACGTCAGTCTGGACGAGGTGATCGTGACGATGCGCGAGACCGGGCGCGACATGCACACGAAGTACAAGGAGACGGCGCTCGGCGGCCTCGCCGTCAACGTGATCGAGTGCTGAGCGCGACTCTCCTGACAGGTTCTTCGGTGGTTGCTCTGGCCGGCGAGCGACTTCCTGAGTCAGATCTCGGACTTCGTGCACCCGGGCTCCGAGGATCCCGATCCATCGCGCTTCTCGATGCGGCTGCGGATCGGCGCAGAGGTTGAGGTTCGCCGCACTGCACGCGCCGCTACCCGCATCGAGAAGTGGCTCTTGGTCCTTCCGAGCACGGACCAGAGCAATCTTCGGCCTTTCGGTGGACTCCGTCCGATGCGGCCCAGTGAATGACGGGTGAGCCGAGCCGCTTCCCAGCAGAGACATACGTGCTCCCGCTAGCCTGAGCTGGTGATTGACGTACTGCTCTACCTGCTCGGGATCCTGATCATTCTGGTCGGACTCGCCGTGTCGATCGGGCTGCACGAGATCGGGCACCTGGTGCCCGCGAAGCTGTTCGGCGTCAAGGTGACCCAGTACATGATCGGCTTCGGCAAGACGATCTGGTCGCGCCGCACGGGCGAGACCGAGTACGGGGTCAAGATGCTCCCGCTCGGCGGCTACATCGCGATGACCGGGATGTATCCGCCCGGCAAGACGGGCCGGGCGCGCGAGAGCACGACCGGGTTCCTCAACACGATGGTCCAGGAAGGCCGTGAGGCGAGCGCCGAGACGATCGCGGTCGGCGAGGAGGGCCGCACCTTCTACGCACTGCCCGTCTGGAAGAAGATCGTGATCATGCTCGGCGGGCCGTTCATGAACCTCGTGCTCGCCTTCGTCTTCTTCGGGATCGTCCTCGTCGGCTTCGGTCTGCCGCAGTACACGACGACGCTCGCGCAGGTGAGCCAGTGCCTCATCCCGGCGACGAGCTCCGCCACCGCCTGCAGTGCGAGCGACCCCGCTGCGCCCGGTGCCGAGGCCGGGCTGCGCCCGGGCGACACGATCCTCTCCGTCGACGGCACGGCGATCACCGACTGGCAGCAGATCCGGGATCTGGTGAGCGCCTCGCCCGGCAAGACGCTCACGTTCACGATCGAGCGGGGCGGATCGGAGCAGACGGTCGCGGTGACCCCCGCCGAGAACCAGCGCGAGGTCACCGACGCGAACGGCAACCTGGTCAAGGACGCCTCAGGC
>CAMFIY010000306.1 GCA_945952575.1 uncultured Leucobacter sp. | reverse complement strand
GGCGGTGAGGATGCGGATTGCCGACCAGTTCGGCGCCAGCAGCCCGAGGAGGACCCCGAACGGAAGGAAGATCAGCAGATTGCCGATCACGTCACGGGGGGAACTCGAGCCGTTCGTCCCGTCTCCGACGAAAGGCACGAGCTTGAACGGGCGCACGTCGCCGAGGCCCAGGTGCGGCACCTGAAGCTTCCAGACCACCAGCCAGACCAGCAGCACCAGATAGACCAGGAGGCACACCTGCAGGAATCGCCGCACGCTGGGCTGGGTGCGGACGATCGGTTCTTCGAGACTGCTCATGGTTCCAGTCAAACCGCCGGCGCGTTGCCGGAGCGTTCGCGGATCCCGATACGTTTTCGATACGGACGCCGCGCCCGAGCGCGGACGCATGCAGGGCGTACGCAGGTTCCGAGCAGCAAACGGCGGGGCCTCCGCTGCTAGCCTGTCGCAATGTCGTCGCCCGAGCAGCACTCCCTCCCACCCCGCCGCGTCGGGGGCGCCGCAACCGCATTCGCGATTCTGGCGATCGTCTGCATCACCGGCTTCGGCATCTGGCTGCGGCTCGAAGGCGGCTATCCGACGGGGATCGACACCTGGTGGTACGGGATCGCCGGGGTGCCCGTGGGCTCGTTCGGCCTGGTGATCGCCACGTCGCTGCACGGGATCGGCAGCGCGTTCGGCGTCTCCGCGTGCATCGCCATCGCCGCCGCAGCGCTCATCGCCGCCAAGCGGTGGCGGGACGCCGCGGGTGTCGTCACCGCGGGAGCGATCGGGGTGACCGGTTCCGAATCGCTGAAGCTCTTCGTCGGACGGGTGCGCCCGCCCGGCGCCCTCGTCGTCGAGACCGGGTTCTCCTACCCGTCCGGTCATTCCATGGGCGCCGCCGCCCTCGCCACGGCGCTCGCGCTGCTCGTGATCACTGCCGAGCAGCGGTCCCGGGCTGCGGCACGCTGGGCCGCAGTCGGCGCCGTGACGTGGATCCTGTTCATGATGTGGAGCCGCACCGCGCTGCAGGTGCACTGGATCACCGACACCGTCGCCGGTGCGCTGCTCGGCGTCTCCGCCGCGATCCTGGCCCGGGGGATCTGGCAGCCGAGAGCGCCGCGATCCGTCGAGGCGGCGACGGGTTCCGGCTAGGCTGGCACACATGAGCGCTGCGCAGCCGGAATTGAACGGCCCACTGGTCACCCTGCGGGATCCGCGCGAGAGCGACCTCTCGCCGCTCGTGTCCGTGCTGTCCGAGCCCGAGGTCGCGATCTGGTGGGTGGGCTACGACGCCGATCGCGTCCGCGCGGAGTTCCTGGAGCATCCCGAGACGACCCGGATCATCGAGGTCGACGAGCGCACCGCCGGTGCGGTCGTCGTGCTTCGCGGCGAGGATCGCGAGTACCCCACCACCGTCATGCACATCTTCCTCTCGACGGCCTTCCGGGGCCGCCGCATCGGCGAGGAGGCGCTCGCACTCGCCATCGGGCACGAATTCGCCCAGGGCATCACGCGGATCACGCTCGATCCGAACATCAAGAACGACGGAGCGATCCGCAGCTACGAGCGTCTGGGGTTCCGACGCATCGGCGTGCTGCGCGACTACCAGGTGCGTCCCGGGGGCACGCTCGACGACGCGCTCTTCATGGATCTCACGCGCAGCGATTTCCCGGCCGGACCGCCGCTGCCGCCGCGCTGATGGGGGTCAGCGGACCCGCTGCACCTCGAAGGCATGCTTCGGGGCGACGTACGCCTCCTGGGATTCGATGAGCTGCAGCTCGCGCCGGCCGGAGTTCAGCGTGTTCTCGAGCAGTTCGTAGACGCTCGCGGCGGTGCGGCCGAGCGCGTCCGCCGCATCGCCGGATCCGCGCAGATGCGAGGAGAAGAGCGCGGCCGTCACGTCGCCCGAGCCGTTCGCCTTGAACGCGAGCAGGGGAGTCTGCACGATCCAGGCACCCTCCGGGGTCACCGCGAGCATCTCGATCGTGTGCTCGGGGCGATCGGGCCGGAGCACGCTCGTGACGAGGACGCTCGAGGGACCGCCCGCGTCTCGGATCTGATCGACCGAGGCGAGCGTCTCCTCGAGCGTGTGCGGATCCGTTCCGGTGACGAAGCCGAGCTCGAACTGGTTCGGCGTGATCAGATCCGCCTGCGGGACCACACGATCCCGGATCAGGCTCTGCACCTCGGGAGCGACGAAGCAGCCCTTGTCGGCGCTGCCGAGCACCGGGTCGCACGCATAGATCGCGTGCGGGTTCCGCTGCTTCACCAGAGCGACCGCGTCGAGGATCGCGTCGCCGATGTCGTCGCCGCCCTGGTAGCCCGAGAGGATCAGCTCCACGTCGTCCAGGCCGCCGCGCTCGTCGATGCCCTGCACGATGTCGCGCACGTTCTGCCCGGTCAGCATCGGCCCCTTCCAGGCGCCGTATCCGGTGTGGTTCGAATAGACGACCGTGTAGACCGGCATAACCTCGTGGCCGATCCGCTGCAGCGGGAACACCGCGGCCGAGTTGCCGACGTGACCGTAGGAGACCGAGGACTGGATCGAGAGAATACGCATATGTCGATCATGCCACCGAGCGATGGTCGAGAGCCAACTGTGCGGAAGGTCCAAAAGGCGGCCGGTGAGCGGGCCTTCGGGTCTAAGCTGAGCCCGACCGTGCGTGAGGCGGTCACGCTCGAAAGGGGAGACGCGGATGTCAGAGTCCCAGCCGGAATCATCGCCCGCGGCGGTGCTGCTGTTCGAGGTGCGCGACGGCATCGCGCACCTGACGCTCAACCGGCCCGGGCGGCTCAACGCGTTCGACGCCGATCTCGCGGAGGCGTGGGCCCTCGCCACGACCGAGGCGGTCGGGCGGGAGGACGTTCGCGCGATCCTGATCTCGGGCTCCGGACGGGCGTTCTGCGCCGGCGGTGACGTGCAGGCGATGTCGGAGATGCCGGGCGGGGGCGCCGCGCTCTCCGTGCTCGCCGAGCGCATCAACGTCGGCATCCGCGCGCTGCTCGACTCCTCGATCCCCGTGGTCACCGCCGCGCACGGCACGACGGCAGGAGGCGGACTCGGGATCCTGCTCGCCGGCGACTACGCGGTCGTCGGGGAAGGATCGCGGATCGGCAGCCTCTACGCGAACATCGGGCTCACCCCGGACCTCTCCGTGTCCGCGCTGCTCGGCCGCGCGGTGGGCGAGCGGCGCGCGCTGCAACTGACTCTGCAGGACCGGCTCCTCACCGCTCAGGAAGCCCGGGAGTGGGGCCTGGTCGCCGAGGTCGTTCCGGATGGGGACGTGCAGGCCCGAGCGGAGCGCGTCGCGCGTTTCTGGGCCGACGGCGCCGCCGCGGCATACGGATCCGCGAAGCGGCTGGTGCGGGCGCAGCCGACCCGCGGCATCGACGAGCAGCTCGCCGACGAGGCGCAGAGCATCGGAGCCGCACTGGACACACCCGATGCGCAGGCGCGCGTGCGCGCGTTCGTCGAACGCAGCGCGCGTCGGTGACGCCCGAGAACCCCGAGGAAGGACCATCATGAGCCTGAACGGCAAGACCCTGCTGATGTCCGGCGGCAGCCGCGGCATCGGGCTGGCCATCGCGCTGCGCGCTGCGGCGGACGGCGCGAACGTGGCGATGCTGGCGAAGACCGACACGCCGCACCCGAAACTCGAGGGAACGATCCACACTGCGGCCGAGCAGATCCGGGCCGCGGGCGGGCGGTCGCTCGCGATCGTGGGCGACGTGCGCGACGATGCGGACATCGCCCGAGCCGTGGAGACGACGCTCGCGGAGTTCGGCGGCATCGACGCCGTCATCAACAACGCGAGCGTGATCGATCTCTCGCGCTCGCTCGAGCTCGCCGAGAAGAAGTACGACCTCATGCAGGGCGTCAACGTGCGCGGCACCTTCATGC
>CAMFIY010000305.1 GCA_945952575.1 uncultured Leucobacter sp. | reverse complement strand
TCGCGGCACCGCTTCGAGAACACCCGGAAGTCGGAGTTCTGTTTTGGCATCCGGATCCATAGGATGTGAGTGTCCCGGGGGCAGGGCGATCAGTCGGGCGAGTCGTCCATGCGAGCAGGGAGTGCGATGCGGGGAATCTGGGCGCGCCAGTCGGAGCTCTCCCTCGTATCGGCCATCGCCTACTTCGCCGGCGGGCTCATCGCCGCCCTCGTCACCACGGTGTTCCGCGATCCCGCCAACACCCTGGTCGGCGTCTCCGCGGTGGTGGCGATCCTCGCCTTCTCCCTCGTCGCGGTCTTCCTCGCCCTCGGCCGCCGAACGACGGTGCGGCCCGCCCTGCTGCTGATGTGCGTGAGCGGCGCGATGGTGCTGGTCTCCGCCGGAATCTCGACGCGTGAGCTCCGGATCATCAATTCGGGGCTGCTCTTCGCCCCGATCATCCTCTATCTCGTCTGGTTCGGCTCGGTGGGGCTCGCTCGAGCCTTCGGCTGGCCCTGGCTCGTCGCCTACTGCAGCATCGTCTGGGTGCGGTTCGGCATCGAGCTGGCCCCGTTCCTGATGACGCTCATTCTGACCTCGATGCTGCTCGCCGAGCTCATCGGCCGCTACAAGGCCCGGCTCGAAGCGACCTCGCTCACGGACCCGCTCTGCGATGTGTGGAACAAGCGGGGCTTCGACGCGGTGATGAGCCGGACGATCCGGAAGACGCACCGTGCGAAGCAGCCGCTCTCCGTCCTGTATCTCGACCTCGACGACCTGAAGCTGGTCAATGACACGCGCGGGCACTACGAGGGCGATCGCCTGATCCGCGCGGAGGACGAGTTCGCGCGTCTCGGCGGAGACGAATTCGCCCTGCTCCTGCCGGGGACCGACCTCGAGGCCGCGACCGCGGTCGCGGCGCGGTTGCGCGCCCAGACCGCGGGGACGGGCTGGTCGTTCGGGGTCGCGCAGCTGCGATCAGGCGAGGGTCAAGACGAGTTCCTGGCCCGCGCGGATCGCCTGATGCTCGAGGAGAAGCGCCGCCGCAAGGCGGACCGCGAACTCGCGGGCGATTCGTGATTCTCCGAGCCAGTGCATAGACTCGAAGCCCGGAACCACAGCGTCGGGCCCAGGCCCGCGGGTGAGAATCCGTTGCTGCCGGGCCACTCCGAGACGCAATGGCGCGAGAAAGCAGGAGCCGGATGAGCAGATACGACATGAACGCCGAGGCGCCGGCGACACGAACTCTCGATTCGGTCACCGGTATCAGCAAGAAGGGCCTGCCGAGCGGCACCGTCGGGGTGCTGGGCGCTCTCGTCATCGGCATCTCGACCTGTGCGCCCGCCTACACGCTGACCGCCGCGGTCGGCCCGGCCGCGAGCGAGGTCGGATACCAGACGCCGGCGATCTTCCTCATGGGCTTCATCCCGATGCTGCTCGTGGCGCTCGGCTACCGGGCCCTCAACTCGGCCATGCCCGACTCCGGCACGTCCTTCACCTGGGCGACCCGGGCGTTCGGCCCGTGGATCGGCTGGATGGCCGGATGGGGTCTGATCGCGGCGACGGTGCTCGTCCTCTCCAACCTCGCCGGCATCGCCGTGGAGTTCCTGTTCCAGTCGATCAGCATCATGGTCGATGATCCGGCGATCGCGGACATCGCCGGCAACAAGCTCATCAACATCCTCGTCTGCCTGGGCTTCATGGCGCTCGCGACCTTCATCTCCTACCGGGGCATGACCTCGACGAAGATCTTCCAGTACATCACCGTCGTCTTCCAGATGGCGGTCATGATCTGGTTCGTCATCGCGATGTTCATCGGTGCGTCGGATCCGAGCAACGCCGAGGGCCGCATGCCGGAGCTCTCCTGGTTCAACCCCCTCGAGGTCTCCAGCTTCAGCGCTTTCGCCGCGGGCATCGCGGTCTCGATCTTCGTCTACTGGGGCTGGGACACGGTGCTGACCATGGGCGAGGAGACGAAGCCGGCGAAGGGCCGCCTCTCTACCGAGAGCAAGGCGGCGATGATCCTGGTCGCCATCCTGGTCGTCCTCTACGTCGGCACCGCGACCGCGACGGTCGCCTACGCCGGTCTCGGCGACGGCCCCACCGGTCTTGGCAACTCCGAGATCGTCGAGAACGTGTTCGCGGCGCTGGCGCATCCGGTGATGGGCCCCGCGGCGATCCTGCTCTCGCTCGCGATCCTCGTGAGCGCCATGGCTTCGATCAACTCCACCGCCATCTCGCCGGCGCGCACGCTGCTCGCGATGTCCCACTACGGAGCGCTCCCGCCGGCGATCAAGAAGGTGCACCCCGTCTACAAGTCGCCGCACGTCGCGCTGCTGCTCTCCTCCGTGGTCGCGTCGGTGTTCTACGCGGTGATGCGCTTCATCAGCGAAGACGTGCTGTGGGACACGATCACGGCCCTCGGCATGATGGTCTGCTTCTACTACGGGATCACGGCGCTCGCGAGCCCCTGGTACTTCCGCAGATCCGCCGTCGCGGAGGGCGTCGGTTCGATCTTCTCGAAGCTGATCCTGCCCGGGATCGGCGGCGTGCTCCTGTTGATCGTGTTCGTGAAGACGACGATCGACGCGATGGATCCGGCGGCGGGTTCGGGCAGCAACATCCTGGGTGTCGGATTGGTCGGGATCATCGGTGTCGTCGTGCTCGGCCTCGGAGTCCTGCTCATGTTCGTGCAGGCGCGGCGTTCGCCGGAGTTCTTCCGCGGAGAGCGTCTCGCGCGAACCGATGCGTCGAACGACACCTCGGCGCTGCAGGTGTTCGACGATCGACTCGGCGACTAGAGGAGAAGCAGCGCTTCTCGTCGCCCGAGTCCCGAGCGCGTCTCGCGCGGGTCCTCCCCGGAGGCCGGGCCGCCGGGTCGGCGCGGGTTCGCGTACTGCGAACTCCGAGTCGGGCCGCTTTGTCGGTGCCGCTCGGTACACTTGAGCCATGACTTCCGAGCCCGTCGAGACCCCGTACGAAGACCTGCTTCGGGAGGTGTTCGAGCACGGCGCCGCGAAGTCGGATCGCACGGGAACCGGCACCCGGAGCCTCTTCGGCAAGCAGATCCGCTTCGATCTGGCCGAGTCGTTCCCGCTCCTCACGACGAAGCGGGTGCACTTCAAGTCCGTGGCCTACGAGTTGCTCTGGTTCCTCCGCGGCGAGGGCAACACGCAGTATCTGCGGGATCACGGTGTGACGATCTGGGACGAGTGGGCGGATGAGCACGGCGACCTCGGCCCGGTCTACGGCGTGCAGTGGCGATCCTGGCCGACGCCCGACGGCCATCACATCGATCAGATCGCCCAGGTGATCCGGCAGATCCGAGACAATCCGGATTCGCGGCGGCACCTGGTGTCGGCCTGGAACGTGTCGGAGCTCGACCGGATGGCGCTCATGCCGTGCCATGCGTTCTTCCAGTTCTACGTGGCCGACGGCAAGCTCAGCTGCCAGCTCTACCAGCGCTCGGCCGACATGTTCCTCGGGGTGCCGTTCAACATCGCCTCCTACGCGCTGCTCACCCTCATGGTCGCGCAGCAGACCGGCCTGGAGCCGGGCGAGTTCATCTGGACGGGCGGCGACTGCCACATCTACGACAACCACGTCGAGCAGGTGCGCGAGCAGCTGTCGCGCGAGGCCTACCCCTATCCGCGGATCCGGATCGCGAAGCGCGACTCGATCTTCGACTACGACTTCGACGACTTCGAGATCCTCGACTACCAGCACCACCCGGGCATCAAGGCGCCCGTGGCGGTCTAGGCCGCCCGTGGCCGGGAGCCTGGATATCTCGCTCGTCTGGGCGCAGGCCCGCGACGGTGCGATCGGCCGCGACGGCACGATGCCGTGGCATCTGCCCGAGGACCTCGCGCACTTCAAGGCGGTCACGCTGGGCGGCCCGGTCCTGATGGGCCGGCGCACCTGGGAAT
>CAMFIY010000304.1 GCA_945952575.1 uncultured Leucobacter sp. | reverse complement strand
ATGGTACTGCACTCGGGAGGGTGTGGGAGAGTAGGACACCGCCGGACCTCTTCACTGAAAAGGGTCGTTCAGATGGCAGGAGACCAGTTGCTGGTCCTGCCTCTGAGCGGCCCTTTTCGCATTTCAGGAGGAATGCGATGAATGATCGGGATTCACACCGCGAAGGCTCCGGCCGCCCGCGTCGGGACGGCAGCGGCAGCGGACGTCCGCGCCGTGACGGCGACCGTCCGCACGGGCGGGGCGGTGATCGACCGCAGCGTCGTGACGGCGACCGTCCGGAACGTCGCGACGGCGATCGACCCTACCGGGAGAACAGCGGTCGGCCGAGGCGGGATTCCGCCGATCGGCCCCGTCGTGACGGGGACCGTCCGCAGCGTCGGGACGGTGACCGTCCGTATCGCGGCGAGGACCGTCCGCAGCGTCGCGACGGCGAGCGCCCCTATCGCGGCGAGGCCCGGCCCCGTCGTGACGGCGACGGCTCGCAGCGTCGCGACGGGGACCGGCCTCGTCGCTACGATGAGCGACCGCGCCGTGACGGGGACCGTCCGCAGCGCCGTGACGGCGACCGCCCGTATCGCGGAGACGACCGTCCGCGCCGCCAGGACGGTGATCGCCCGTATCGAGGGAACAGCGACCGCCCGAAGCGCGACTACTCCGATCGGCCCCGGCGAGACGGGGAGCGAAGCGACCGCTTCCGTCGTGACGGCGACCGCCCGCAGCGCCGTGACGGCGACTACGCACCCCGCCGTGACGGCGACCGGCCGCGCAAGTTCGACGACCGTCCCCGCCGCGACGGGGACCGCCCGCAGCACCGCGACCCCAAGATGGGCCGTGGCGGCACGCGGGGCGGCGGCCGCAGCGACCGCGGAGGTCGGGACCGCGAGTTCACCGAGGCGGAGCGCCTGCAGCATGAACTGCGCCCGGTGCGTGCCGAGCACGAGGATCCGCCTATCCCGGACTACATCGAGCCCAAGGATCTCAACCCCGGTGCGCGCAACGAGCTGAAGACGTTGCAGCCCGAGACGGCGGAGTGGGTGGCTCGTCACCTCGTCATGGTCGCGGAGCTGATCGACGAGGACCCCGAACTCGCCCACCAGCACGCGATCTCGGCCAGTCGCCGCGCCGGCCGCATCCCGGTCGTGCGCGAGACGCTCGCGGCCACCGCGTACCGCACCGGAGACTACGCTCTCGCCCTGCGGGAGCTCCGCACGCACCGCCGTTTGAGCGGTGACCAGGGCAATATCGCGCTCATGGTCGAGGCCGAGCGCGCGCTGGCCCGTCCGCAGAAGGGGATCGAGACCGGTCTCGAAGCGGACACCTCCGAGCTGAGCGCTTCGCAGCGGGTGCAGCTCGCGATCGCCATGTCCGGAGCCCGACTCGATCTCGGCCAGACGCAGCAGGCGCTCTTCGAGCTCGAGATCCCGGAACTGGATCCGAGCCGTGCGTTCTCCTACAGCCCCGAGCTCTTCGCCGCCTATGCGGCAGTGCTCGAGGACCTCGGCCGTGAGGCCGAGGCGAAGGGCTGGCAGGATCGTGCCGAACGGGCCGAGGCCGCGCTCAACGAGCAGCTCGGCGAGTCGGACCAGCTCGAGGTCATCGAGGTCATCGAGTACGCGCAGGATCAGATCGAGGCGGCGTCCGAGACGCCTGAGATATCCGAGGTACCGGAGGCCGAGGAATCCGCTCAGCCCGCGACGGTCGAGTCCGACGCCGATCCGCAGGCCTGATCGATGGCGATCTTCGGCAGGAAGCCGAGCGCGCCGGGCCCGGCGCCCCTCGACGGGGTCGAGCTGCTCCTCGCCGACCTCGACGGGGTGGTCTACCGGGGGGAGCAGGGTGTGCCGGGAGCGGTCGAGCAGCTGAACCGAGCGGGCTCGAGCCGCCGGCTCGGCTACATCACGAACAACGCCTCCCGCACCGACGCCGCCGTCGCGGCACAGCTCAGGGAACTCGGTCTCGCCGCGGAGACGTCGGACGTGGTGACGAGTCCGCAAGCCGCGGTCGCGCTCCTGAGCCGTACGATCGAGCCGGGGTCAACCGTGCTGGTGGTCGGCGGCGACGGGCTGGTCGACGAACTCGAGAAGGCGGGCTTCGTCCCCACTCGCAGCTCCGACGAGGGGCCGGCCGCAGTGGTGCAGGGCTTCGCGCCGGAGGTGGGCTGGGCGCAGCTCGCGGAGGCATCCTTCGCGCTCGCGGAACAGCCCGGGCGGGATCCGCTGCCGTGGGTCGCGACCAACACCGACTGGACCCTGCCGCTGGAGCGGGGTCTCGCGCCGGGCAACGGCACGCTCGTCTCCGCGGTGCACACCGCGGTCCAGCGGCTGCCCGTCTTCGCGGGCAAGCCGGAGACTCCGATCTTCGAGACGGCCTTCGCGCGCTTCGGCACCCGCAATGCGCTGATGCTCGGGGACCGGCTCGACACGGACACCCAGGGGGCGCGCGCCGCAGGTATTCGATCCGCCTTCGTCCTGACCGGCGTGGACCGGCCGAAGCAGCTGCTCGCGGCCGGGGCGAACATGCGGCCCGACTATGTCGTTCCCGATGTCGCGGCACTGCACGAGCCCTACCCGGAGACCGTCGTGGAGAAGAACGCGACGATCCGCGTCGGATCCGCCCGCGTGCGGATGAACGGGCACGTGGTCGAGATCGTCGATCGCGGCGATGCGCCGCTCGACCTGCTCCGTGCAGGCTGCGCGGCGGTCTGGAGCTCCGGTCTCGCGATCTACGGACTCGTGGTCCCGGAGGAGCTCTACGCCGACCATTGGCGTTTCGAGCGCACCGAATAGGGATGTCGGCGGCGCCGTATAGCCTTGACGCATGAGTGACGCAGTTGAACCCGGTGTTGAGGCGCCGCCAGGCACGGCACCCGCAGGTGCGACGCCGATGAGTTCGGCGCCCGCGGGGGCCGACGGGTTGCTGGGTCGTATCGAGGTGATCGAGTCCCAGCCGCTGGAGCAGCGTGCCGCAGGCTTCGACCAGCTGGCGGAGGAACTGCTGGCCGAGCTGCAGCGCAGCGACGGCACGGCGCCGTCGCACAGCGGTCGCGAGGGCGCGGCATAGCCATGGCTGCCCCGTCGAGGCTCGACGTCGCGCTCGCCGGCCGGGGGCTCGCGCGATCGCGGAGCCAGGCGGCGGATCTGATCGCGGCCGGCCGTGTCAGCGTCGACGGCGTGGTCATGACGAAGTCCGGAGCGCGCGTGTCGGAGCGTTCGGAGCTGCACGTCGAGGGCGCCGACCACTACGTGAGTCGGGCCGCCCACAAGCTCCTCGCGGGTCTCGACGCGTTCCGCGTCTCTCCGGAGGGCCGCTTGGCGCTCGACCTCGGCGCTTCGACGGGCGGCTTCACCCAGGTCCTGCTGGAGCGCGGCGCGCGGGAGGTGATCGCGCTCGACGTGGGCCACGGGCAGCTGGCCGAACCGTTGCGCGCGGATCGCGCCGTGCGCGTCGTCGAGGGATGCAATGCGCGCGAACTGACCCCCGCCGTGCTCGCGGACGCCGCGGGCACCGACGAGGCGCCCACGCTCGTGGTCGGCGACCTCTCCTTCATCTCGCTCACGCTGATCCTTCCCGCCATCGCGCGGGTCGCGGCGCCGGCGGCAGAGCTGATCCTGCTGATCAAACCGCAGTTCGAGGTGGGCAGGCAGGGCATTCGGGAGGGGATCGTCACGAACCCGGCGCTCGCCGCGGAGTCGATCGGCAGAGTCGTCGAATGCGCGGCCGGGCTCGGGTTCACCCACGGCGCCGGGCGCGACGGGATCCTGCCGTCGCCGATCACGGGAGAGCACGGCAACCGTGAGTTCTTGGCATACTTTTCGAGGGAGGTGAGCACGAGATGAGCGAACGGCACATCCTGGTGGTCTCGCACACCGCCCGGCCGGAGGCGATCGAAGCCACGGTCAGCGTGGTGC
>CAMFIY010000303.1 GCA_945952575.1 uncultured Leucobacter sp. | reverse complement strand
CCATGGTCGAGTTCCAGGACGCGGGAGCCGAGGTGTTCGACTACGGCAACTCGATCCGCGACGAGGCGCGCAAGGGCGGCTACGATCGCGCCTTCGAGTTCCCCGGCTTCGTGCCGGCCTACATCCGCCCGCTCTTCTGCGAGGGTCTCGGCCCGTTCCGCTGGGCCGCGCTCTCGGGCGATCCCGAGGACATCCGCGTCACCGACGAGGCGCTCAAGGAACTGTTCCCCGAGAACACGCACCTGCACAAGTGGCTCGACGCGGCTGCGGAGCGCGTGGAGTACGAGGGCCTCCCCGCCCGCATCTGCTGGCTCGGCTACGGCGAGCGCCACCAGGCCGGCCTGCTCTTCAACCGCCTCGTCGCCGAGGGCAAGGTCAAGGCCCCGATCGTGATCGGTCGAGACCACCTCGATTCGGGCTCCGTCGCCTCGCCCTACCGCGAGACCGAGTCCATGGCCGACGGCTCGGATGCGATCGCCGACTGGCCGCTGCTGAACGCCCTCACCGCGACCTCCTCGGGAGCGACCTGGGTGTCGATCCACCACGGCGGCGGCGTCGGCATCGGCCGCTCCATCCACACCGGACAGGTGTCGGTGGCCGACGGCACCGAGCTGGCTGCGGAGAAGCTCTCGCGGCTGCTCACCAACGACCCCGGGATGGGCGTGATCCGTCACGTCGACGCCGGCTACGAGCGAGCCGTCGAGGTGGCGGATGAGCGCGGCGTCCGGATCCCGGTCACGCCCACCGTCCGCAACCACGATCGCGCGTGGTAGGACTGTCCCCATGACCCGTACGCTGCTCATCGACAACATCGCCGAGCTCACCACGAACGACGACGAGCACGGCGGGCGGCTGCACGACGCCGCCGTGGTGATCGAGGGCGACGAGATCGTCTGGGTGGGCGTCGCTTCAGCGGCGCCCGCCGCGGACGAACGGTTCGATGCGGCGGGGCGGGCGGTGCTGCCCGGCTGGGTGGACTCGCATACACACATGGTGTTCGCGGGGGATCGCACGGCCGAGTTCGAAGCGCGCATGGCAGGCGAGTCGTATGCCGCCGGCGGCATCAATGTCACGGTGGAGGCGACGCGTGCCGCGTCCGACGCCCAGCTCGAGGCGAATCTCGCGCGACTCGTGAGCGAGGCGCGACGCGGCGGCACCACCACGCTGGAGACCAAGACCGGCTACGGGCTGACCGTCGAGGACGAGCTGCGAGCGGCGAAACTCGCGGGGCGGCACGTCGATGCCGTCACATTCCTCGGCGCGCATGTGGTGCCGGCCGGGCAGGATCCCGAGTCCTACCTCGACCTCGTCATCGGGCCGATGCTCGCTGCGGTCGCACCGCACGTCAGCGCCGCCGACGTGTTCTGCGAGACCGGCGCCTTCGACGAGGTCGCGTCGCGGCGCGTGCTCGACGCCGCCGCCCGGCACGGCCTCGCCACCCGAGTGCACGGCAATCAGCTCGGGCACGGCCCGGGCGTCCGGCTCGCGGTCTCGCACGGGTCGCTGAGCGTCGATCACCTCGGCTTTCTCGACGACGCGGACGTCGAGGCACTGGCCTCGTCGTGGGGCGACGGGTCCGGCGGATCGCGCGGCACGGTCGCGACCGTGCTGCCCGCGTGCGACCTCTCGACCCGTATGCCGCTCGCTCCGGCGCGGCGGCTGCTCGATGCCGGCGCCGTGCTCGCGATCGCCTCGAACTGCAACCCCGGAACCTCGTACACGAGCGCGATGGGATTCTGCGTGGCGACCGCGGTGCTGCAGATGGGCCTGACCATACAGGAGGCGGTGCGAGCGGCGACTCTGGGCGGGGCGACGGCTCTCGGCATGGACGCCGCGGGCTGGCGGGATCCGCGCGGCGGCGCGCAGCGCGAGGTCGGCGTGATCCGGCTCGGAGCGCGCGCCGACCTGCAACTGCTCGAGGCGCCCTCCGTGACGCATCTCGCCTACCGGCCGGGCATGCCGCTGACCGCCGCGGTCTGGAGCGCGGGCGAGCGGGTCGTCTGAGCTCGGGTGGTTCCTTCGCCGGGCTTTCCTGGCGAGTCGTGAGAGTTTGCTTGCCCATTGGACTGTATCCCGCAATGTGACACTTCTCGACGGGCTCGAGTCTTCTCGAACCTGTTCGGAGAGAGGATCAGTGACGGCCGATCCTGGCTGCCCCGGGGTGATGCCTAGGCGCCGGTCGCCGCGGTCTGCCTCGAAGGGCTGGCGAATCGCGCGCGGGCGATCGCGAGGACCGCTCCGAGCATCATCGCGAGTCCGAGCCAGTAGGGCATCGAGTGCGAGATGCCGGCGTAGAGCGCGCCGCCGAGCAGGGGAGCGATGACATTCAGGCCGGTGCTGAGCGATTGCATCACTCCGGCGATCCAGCCTTGCTCCTCCTCGCCGACCTGCTGGGACATCACGCCGTCGAGCGCGGCGGTCGCGGGCCCCTGCCCGCCGCCGAGCACCAGCGTGCCGACGATGAGCAGCCAGGGTTGCGCGACGAGCGTGCCGACGAGTGCGAGTGCGGCGAAGCCTGCGGTCTGGGCGATCAGGCCGGCCAGGATCACTCCGCGCTCGCCCATGCGGGGGAGCAGCAGCTGCATGATGACGCCCTGGAGCAGGATGTCGAGCACGCCGATCGCGGCGGTCAGCAGGCCGATCTGCGTCGCGGTCCACTGCACCTGATCCATGGCGAGCACGCTGAAGTTGTTGACGAACATGCTGAACGGGACGGTGATCAGCACCAGCGCGACGAGCAGGCCGCGCAAGGCCGGGCGGGAGAAGGCCTGCCGGAACACGGCCACAGGGTGGAGCTGTTCCAGGCGGAGCTTCGGCGTGCGACTCGCGGGCTTCAGGCTCTCCGGAAGGAAGAAGAAGCTCAGGATCGCGATGAGGAGCGCGATGCCTGCGGTGACGAAGACCGGGAGATCCGTGTCCACCGCGGCGAGCAGGCCGCCGAGTGCAGGTCCGATCATGAAGCCGATCCCGTTGAGGGCGCCGAGCAGACCGAATCGCTTCGCCCGGTCCTCGGGCCGGGTGATGTCGGCGGCGTAGGCGAAGAGCGCCGGCATGTCGCCGGCGGTGATGCCCTGGACGATGCGACCGGCGAGCAGCACCCAGATGGATCCGCCGATGCCGAACAGCGCGTACCCGACTGCGGCGCCGAGGGTGGCGATGATGATGACGGGGCGGCGACCGAAGCGGTCGGAGAGTCCGCCGAAGAGCGGGGCCACGAGGAAGGCGCAGAGGGCGTTCACGGCCTCGAGCACTCCCACCCAGAGCGCGAGGTGCGAGTGGTCCGAGATGTAGCGCTGCACGATGAAGGGGAGCACGGGAAGAACGACGGTCATGCCGATGACGGTGAGCATGGTGAGCGCGATGAGCATGGCCCAGGCACGGCGACTCCCCGGCTCTGCGGCCCGGCGTGCGGCGGCTGCGTCGGTGGCGACGGCAGCGACGGGTTCGGTGCGATGGTGTGACATGTTCAAAAATGTATCAATACCAGTTTTGTAGTCAAGCCACTTTTTGATCGGATACACTGAATGCGTGAGTGAGCAGGGAGCAATGGGTCGCCGGGAGCGCAAGAAAGCCGCGACCCGGAAGGCGATTTCCGACACCGCGACGGGGCTCTTCCTCGACCGCGGCTTCGACGAGGTCAGCATCCGCGAGATCGCAGAGGCCGCGGACGTCTCGCCGACCACCGTCTTCGCGCACTTCCCGCAGAAGGAGGCGCTGGTCTTCGACGAGGATGACGAGCAGCGCGAGCAACTGGTGGCCGCGGTCCGAGACCGTCCGCGCGGTGCCTCCATCACGCGCGCCCTGCACGACTTCCTCTCGGCGGGCTCGGCGGAGAGCGCCGAGGAGCACGGCGATGCGGCGCATCGCCGCTTCATCGCGTTCCTCGACGAGACGCCGGCGCTCTCCGACTACG
>CAMFIY010000302.1 GCA_945952575.1 uncultured Leucobacter sp. | reverse complement strand
AGCTCCCGAACATCCGACATCACCATCTGAACGCCGAACCAGGAGGCCTACATGAGCGAGCAGCAGCCGGAGCCACGCGGTCCCCTGTCCCGCGAGCGTGCGGAATGGGCAGGAAACGCGCTGCGCACCGTCGCCGACGCCATGGAGCAGGCCATCCACGGCAAGCGCCGCGTGATCGAGCTCGTGCTGGCGACGCTCGCGGCCGGCGGGCACGTCCTGCTCGAAGACGTGCCCGGCACCGGCAAGACCGCCCTCGCCCGCACGCTCGCCACCGTCGTGCAGGCCACTTCGTCGCGTGTTCAGTTCACTCCGGATCTCCTGCCCGGCGACGTGACCGGTATCACCGTCTACGACCAGCGACAGGGCGTCTTCGAGTTCCACGCCGGCCCGATCTTCGCGAACATCGTGCTGGCCGACGAGATCAACCGGGCCAGCCCGAAGACCCAGTCGGCGCTGCTCGAGGTGATGGAGGAGCGCCAGGTCACCGTCGACGGTCGGACGCACCCCGTCGGCACCCCGTTCATGGTGATCGCCACCCAGAACCCGGTCGAGCAGGCCGGGACCTATCGGCTTCCCGAAGCGCAGCTCGACCGCTTCGCGATCAAGACCTCGATCGGCTACCCGGACGAGGTGGCCATGCGCCGGATCCTGCAGCACCAGGCGGAGCCGCCCGAGGTGCGACCCGTGCTCGGGGTCGGGACGCTGCTCCAGCTCCAGGACTTCGTCTCGCAGGTCTACGTCGGCCCGCCCATCGCCGACTTCATCACGCGACTGGTCGAGGCGACGCGCGCGATGGCCGAGGTCCGGCTCGGGGCGAGCGTGCGCGGAGCGCTGATGCTCCAGCGGCTCTCCACCGCCTGGGCGTTGGTGAACGGGCGTCCCTACGTGGTTCCGGATGATGTGCGCGATATCGCCACGGCGGTGCTCGCGCACCGACTCGTGCTCGAGCCGGAGGCCGAGTTCGACGGAGTGACGGCGGAGCAGCTGATCGGCCGGATCCTGCTCGAGGTGCCGCTGCCCGAGGAGAACGGTCGCGAGTGAGACCGTTCGTCGCCGCCATCACGCCGCTCGGCAGACTGCTGCTCGCACTGCTGGCGCTCGGTCTCGTCGTCGGCTTCGCGATGCACTGGGTCGAGGGCTGGTTCGCGGCAGTGCTCTCCGCGGTGCTGCTCCTGGCGGCGATCCCGTTCATGCTGGGCGCGCGAGCCTACCGGACGGCGATCCTCCTCCGCCGGGGCAGGGTCGTGGCCGGCGGCGAGATCGAGATCGGGATCGAGGTGGCCAACGCCTCCGGTCGCGTGCAGCTGCCGGCCATCGCCGAGCTGCCGCTGGGCGACGGGTTGCGGGAGGTGGTCGTCCCGACCCTGGGAGGGGGATCCGCGGTCGAGCTCCCGGTGACGATGCGGGCGGATCGGCGCGGGCTGGTCAGAGTCGGCCCCCTGACGCTCGCCCGGCAGGATCCGCTCGGCCTGCTGCGCCGTGAGATCCGATGGCGCGAATGGCACCTGGTGCACGTGCATCCGCGCACCGTGGCACTGCCCCCGGGCTCGGCTGGCCTCGTGCGGGATCTCGAGGGGCAGGCGAGTCGGCGGCTGAGCGATGCCGATCTGTCGTTCCACGCGATCCGCGAGTATGTGCCGGGAGACGCCGTGCGGCACATCCACTGGAAGGCCACCGCCAAGACGGGCGCCCTGATGGTGCGCCAGTACGAGGAGTCCCAGACGGCGCGCCTGGCCGTGCTGTTCGACGCCGGGATCGGCGAGTACGCGAGCGACGAAGAGTTCGAGCTCGGCGTCGGCGTCGCCGCGTCCTTCTCGGTGCAGGCGGTGCGGGAGGGGCGTGAGCGCTTCGTCGCGGCCTCGGGTCTGCGTGCGGCGGACGGCATCGACGAACTGCCGTCCTCTCGCGCCGATCAGTTGCTCGACGCCTGGGCAGAGCTCGCCGCTGCGGAGGGCGGCATGCCGATCGAGGCGCTCGCCCGCGGGCTCGCCGAGTCGCGCAGGCCGCTCTCGATCGTCGTGCTCGTCACCGGTTCACGCCCCGAGCTCGGGCGGATCCGCCGCGCCGCGAGCGCGTTCGCAGCGGACGTGCGGGTGCTGGCCGTGCGCGTGGACGAGCTCGCCGAACCGCGCGTTCAGCGGATCGGGGGACTCACGCTGCTCACGATCGGCACACTCGACGACCTGCCCGGGATGCTGCTGCGAGGCATCGCGTGACTCGGCTCGGCTGGTTCCTGCGCGGAGCGTCGGCCGCCGCGCTCGCCGCGGGGCTCGGAATCGTCGCCGCATGGCCGATCTATCGCAGCCCCTGGCTGCTCGTCGTGGCCCTGGCCGGCGTCCTGCTCGGGGCCGGACTCGCCGCGGCGTCCTCCCGATGGAGGTGGTCTCCGTTCACAACGGTGCTCGCCCTGCTCGGCGTCTTCCTGCTGACGGTCGTGCCGGTGGCGGAGCCGCAGCGGTTCGCCGAGCTCGCGGCTGCGCCAGGAACGGCGATCCCGAGCCTCGGGCGCGGAATCGTCGACGGGCTCGCCTCGGTGGTGCTCGGATGGGAGCAGCTGCTCACCCTGACGCTCCCCGTCGGCACCTATCAGGCGGTGCTGGTGCCCGCCTACCTCGTCTTCCTGCTCAGCGCCCTGCTCGTAGTCGGGGCGGCACTCCGCGGCGGGCGGATCGCTCCGCTCGCGGCGATCCCGCTGCTCGTCCCAGTCGCGTTCGGCGCGGTGTTCGGGGCCGCCGCGGCGAGTCCTCCGATGCCCCTCGGCCCGGTGACGATCCCCGCGCCGCGTGAGATCGCGCTCTGGTGCGCGACCGGCGGCCTCGCGGCGATCTGGGTGATGTGGTCCTCGGGCGTGGATCGCCGGTCGGCGCTCCGCCGCGGCAGGATCGAGGGGAGCCGGTCCTCGCCGGCCACGAGCACCGGCCGCGTTCGGCGTTGGAGTCTCGGCCTGGCCATCCTCGCCCTGGCGGTCTCGGTTGCTCTCCTCGCCGCGCCGCTCCTCTCCGCCGCGCGCGCCGGTGAACGAGCCGCGTTGCGGGACGACATCGATCCGGCGGTCGTGCTGCGCGAACGACCGACCCCGTTGTCCGCATACCGGGTGTTCAAACGCGACGACGCGTTCGACGCCCCGCTCTTCACCGTGCGCACGGAGGGCGGCACTCCCGCGCGTCTCCGGCTGGCGGTGCTCGACGCCTACGACGGCGTCGACTTCCACGTCGGCACCGGAGAGGCGGAGCGGTTCACCCGCTTCCCGAGCTCGGGGCCGGTGCCCGAGCCCGTCACCGTCACCGTTTCGGTGCAGGCCGGCTATGCCGACATCTGGGCGCCGATCGCCGACCTCGGCTCGGTGCCCCGGTTCACCGGGCCGCGGGCGGCGGAGCTCGCCGACTCCTTCTTCGTGAACCGATCCGCGGAGGCGGCGATCGCCGTTCCCGCGACGAGCCGCGAAGGGGCCGACGGCGCCGAGTCGGGCGACGGCCCCGGCCTGCGCGACGGCGACGGCTACCGGGTCACGATGAGCGCGGAGAAGGATCCGACCCTGCGCAGCGGACCGGGCTCGTCGAGTTCCGCGAAGGCCGGGAGTGCTGGGGTCGATCTCGACGCGATGCCGCAGCTCGCTGCCTGGCTGCAGCTGCAGGATCAGCCCGCGAATGCGGAGGGCCTCAGCGAGCTGATCGCTCGGCTGCGCGCGCGCGGATATCTGAGTCATTCGCTGAACGCTGACGGCGGCGATCCGCTCTGGCTCACGCAGCTGAACAAGTCTTACGGCACGGTCTTCCAGGCGAGTCCGGGAGGCCAATCGATCTCCAGGATCGAAGCGCTCTTCGCTCAGCTGAACGCGCAGCAGCGCTCCGCCGGATCGTCAGCGGGCTCGCGCGAGCTCGTCGCCGGAATCGGTGACGACGAGCAGTTCTCGGT
>CAMFIY010000301.1 GCA_945952575.1 uncultured Leucobacter sp. | reverse complement strand
ACGGCCTCGGTACGCCCCAGGATCCCGGCGATCCTCGACTCCGCAACGAGCGAGACCGGCTCGTCGATCATCAACTCGTCCCCGCCTGCACCGCGGTGGATGCTCCAGTCCTCGATGTCGGGGATCAGCGTGCCGCCGTGAGCGACGTTCAGCAGCTGCGAACCGCGGCACAGCGCCAGCAGCGGGAGGTCTCGCCCCACCGCCTCGCGGATGAGCGCGAGGCAGAAGTCGTCTGCTTTCCGATCGACTCCGTAGTAGCCGCGCGGATCGGGTCCGGCATAGCCGTAGCAGCGCACGTCGACGTCACCGCCTCCGAGGAACAGGAGCGCATCGGCACCGTCGGCGATCGCGGCGATCTCACCCCGGTCGGCGGCTGCGGAATCGACCAGCCGAGGCCGGCCGCCCGCAGCGCGCACCTCGCAGAAGGCCGTCTTCGCGAGGTCGAGCGCGAGGTCGTGCCCGCCCCGATCCATGCCGGGGAAGGTGAGCGAGACCACCACCGGGATGATCGGTCCGCTCGGATCCTCCTCTCCGCGGATGAACGCTTCGGGGTCGATGCTCAGGTCGGTCATGGGGTTCGCTTTCGAGAAGTTCAGGGAGTCGTGTTCGGAGGAGGCGAACGGTGGGCGGCCGCTCCTCGGAGCGGCCGCCCACCGTTCGCCGTCGATCTATGCGATGGTCTTGATCGGCCCGCTCGCGTCACCGGCCGGTGCGTCGCCGCGCCGGTACGCCTTGCTCACGAGCATGTAGATCCAGCCGAGCGCGACCACGCCGACGGTGGTGAGCACCATCAGCCAGTCATAGGCCCAGCCGGCACCCGTGGGTCTCGGCCACAGAATGTTCAGCACGGCGGCGACCCCCCAGATGAGCGCGATGAGGTTCACCGGGTAGGCCCAGGCGCCGAGACGGAACTTGCCGGCGGGCCTCCATCCGAGGAAGCGGGCGCGCAGCGCCGCGAGCACGACCATCTGGAAGCCGACGTAGATGCCGACGGTGCCGAAGCCGACCAGAGCGGTCAATGCGTCCGGGAGCAGCAGCGACAGGAGGATCAGCGCCGCCGGGAAGAACGCCGCGGTGAGCAGGGCGTTGTGCGGCACGTGACGGCGCTCGTTGAACTTGGCGAGGAAGGTCGAACCGGGGAGGAATCGATCGCGGCCCATGGAGTACACGAGCCGGCTCGCAGCAGCCTGCAGGCTGGTGATGCACGAGATGAACGCGACCACGATGACGAACATCACGACCGGGAAGATCGGACCGAACGCCTGGTGGAGCAACTCGCCGATCGGGTCGGTGACCTCTCCCGAGGCGACCGCCGCGAAGTCGGGGACGGCGAGCACGAGCGAGAACACGAGCAGATTGGCCGCGAAACCGCCGATGTAGAGCGTCATCCGCATGGCCTTGGGCACGCGTCGGCTCGGATCCTTGATCTCCTCGGCGACGTCTCCGTTCGCCTCGAAGCCGTAGTAGGCGAACATGCCGATCAGTGCGGCGGCGGCGAAGGCGCCCAGGTAGCCGCCGGGAGCATCCGTACCGATGCCCTGGTTGTCGAAAAGCACGGAGAGGTCGTGCTGACGCCCGAAGAGCAGGAGGTAGCCGCCGATGACGACGGAGCCGATGAGCTCGGCGATCAGACCGACGGTCGCCGCCATGCTGAGCACCTTCGTGCCCAGGAAGTTGAGCAGGGTGGCGACGACGAGCGTGCCCAGCGCCAGGAGCACGATGCCCGAGTTGTCGAGCGTCGCGCCGACCACGGATGCGATGAAAGGCGCCGCGCCGTAGGCGACCGCCGCGATGGTGCCGATGAGCGCGACCACGTAGATCCAACCGTTCATCCACGCCCACTTGCGACCCCAGAGCCTGCGGGACCAGGGATAGACCCCGCCCGCGACGGGATAGTTCGAGACGACCTCGCCGAAGACGAGCGCGACGAAGAACTGGCCGACGAGGGCGATGACGAGCGCCCAGGCCATCGGCGGACCGGCTTGGCCGAGCGAGATCGCGAACATCGAGTACACGCCCGCGATGGGAGAGAGATAGGTGAAGCCGAGGGAGACGTTGCCCCAGAAGCTCATCTCGCGTTTGAAGGTGGTGTCGTACGAGTAGCCGAGTGACGCCAGGTGCGCGGCGTCCTCGTCATGCTCGACGATCTGAGTCGTCTTGTCCATGGTGCTTGGGTACTCCCTTGTACTCGTCCCGGTCGGCATCGCCGGCTGCGAACCGATCCAGATATAACCTACATCTAGATGTTTTATTTCTCAATAATTTGGCGGTTTCTCGAAGCATCGTGCGCAGCTATTGATTCTATTTGAACTATTCATATATCAATTTACTCTCGACGGGGTATCCGCCCGGCTCCCGGAACTCGTAAACTGGATCTGCGTCGCGGAGCGCGCACGCGAACGACGCGGTCGGGCACCCGCGGAACCGACAGAGACGAGGCACCGAATGACCACGTGGCGCATGCCGATCGAGGGCCACCGCCAGGAGCGGCTGTGGCTCGCCTGGCCGACCACCGGCTACACGCTGGGCGAGAGCGAGGCCGAGGTCGAGGAGGCGCGAACCACCTGGTCCGCCGTCGCGAATGCGGGCGCCGAGTTCCAGCCCGTCACCGTCGTGGTGAATCCGGGCGACGAGGCCGTCGCGCGGAAGTATCTCTCGGGCTCGATCGACCTGATCACCGCACCGCTCAACGACGCCTGGATGCGCGATATCGGGCCGAGCTTCGTGATCGGCGACGACGGCACGCTGGGCGCCGTCAACTTCGTCTTCAACGGCTGGGGCGATCAGGACTGGGCCGAGTGGGACAAGGACCAGCACATCGGCCGGGTGGTCGCCGAGGCCTCGGGCGCGGTGCGCGTCGACTCGGAGATGACGAACGAGGGCGGCGGGATCCAGGTGGACGGCACCGGCCGCGTCGTGCTCACCGAGACGGTGCAGCTGGATCCGGGCCGCAACCCGGGCTGGACGAAGGAACAGGTCGAGGCCGAACTCACCCGCACGATCGGCACGACGAGCGCGCTCTGGCTCCCCCGCGGCCTCTACGCGGACCACAAGACCTACGGCACCCGGGGCCACTCGGACATCCTGGCCGTCTTCCCGAACCCCGATGTGCTGCTGATGCACCGGCAGGACTCGGAGTCGCATCCCGATCACGCGATCGCGCGCACCAACCGCGAGGTGGCCGAGCGCTGGGTCGCCGACACCTCGGCCGGCGTCGAGATCCTCGATCTGCCTGCACCGGAGGTGCTGCGCAGCGAAGAGGGCTTCGTCGATTACAGCTACATCAACCACGTCGTGATCAACGACGCGGTGCTCGCCTGCTCCTTCGACGATCCCGCCGACGACCGCGCGCTGGGGATTCTCCGCGAGTTCTACCCCGGTCGCGAGGTCATCGGCATCGATGCGCGACCGCTCTTCGCGCGCGGCGGCGGAATCCACTGCATCACCCAGCAGCAGCCCGCCGTCTGAATCGCTGACGACCGGCGTCCGATCCGGGTGCCATGTCACATGTTCTGCCGGAAGGCTGGCAGAATGGTAGGCAGCATCCGTCGACCCAAGGAACGAGACATGACCGAAAGCACCCTCTCCCCCGAGCTCGAGGCGGTCGTCGCCGCTGCGGCAGCCGCGGCACCGGCATTCGCCGCCACGTCGCCGCAGGATCGCGCCCGCGCGATCGTCGCCGTGGCCGATGCGCTCGAGGCCGCGAAGCCGGAGCTCGTCGAGATCGCCATGCGCGAGACGGGTCTGACGGAGGTGCGCCTGAACGGCGAGGTCACCCGCACCGCGGTGCAGCTGCGCCTCTTCGCCGACACCCTCGTCGACGGCGGCTACCTCGACGCCCGCATCGACTACGCGGATCCCGAGTTCGTGCTCGGCCCGCGTCCCGACGTTCGGCGTACGCACATCCCGCTCGTCCCTGTCATCAACTTCTCGACTT
>CAMFIY010000300.1 GCA_945952575.1 uncultured Leucobacter sp. | reverse complement strand
GGGGGAGGGGGGGGGGGGGGGGGGGGGGGCGGCAGGGGCGGGGTCGGGGAGGGGGGCGGGCCCGGGGTGGCGGAGGTGGGCGCGGCGGTCGCCGAGGTCCGCACCGCACTGGCGGTCTGAGGCGCATGCGGCACGGTGTGCGGCTCGGCGTCGACGTGGGCAGAGCCCGCATCGGGGTGGCCCGGTGCGATCCCGCAGGCATGTTGGCGACGCCGTTGGAGACGGTCCGCCGCGAAGCTGGGGAGTCGTCGCCGCAGACCCCTGACGTGCTGCGGATCCTCGAGCTCGCCGGCGAGCACGAGGCGATCGAGCTCGTCGTCGGTCTGCCGCTCGGCATGAGCGGCCACCGCACCCCGTCGACCGAGGACGCGGAATCGTTCGCGGGGCGGATCGCCGCAGCGGCGTCGATCCCCGTGCGGCTCGTCGACGAACGGCTCTCGACCGTGTCCGCACAGGGCCAGCTGCGCCAGGCCGGGCGGAAGACCAAGCAGAGCCGCCAGATCATCGACCAGGCGGCTGCGGTCGTGATCCTCCAGCACGCGCTGGACACGGAGCGCTCGCTCGGATCCGCACCCGGTACGGTAGTGGGAACCGACGAGCCGGATGAGGACGATCAACGATGACCAACCAGCAGCTTCAGCAGCGGAAGCGCACCAGGACCCGACGATTGCTGATCACCCTGGGCATCGTGGTCGTGCTGCTCGGCGGGCTCGGGATCGCCGTCGCCTCGCTCTGGTCGCACTACGGGCCGCAGGTGTCGCAGGCGCTCGGCTGGACGAGCAACGACTACTCTGGCTCGGGCGAGGGGGAGGTCGTCGTCACGATCCGCGAGGGCGACATCGGCGAGAACGTCGCGGCCGCCCTCGAGGAGGCCGGCGTGGTGAAGACATCCGCCGCGTTCTACGACCTGCTGCTGGCACAGGATCCGCAGGTGGAGTTCCATCCCGGATCGTTCCAGCTCAAGAAGCAGATGAGCGCGCAGGCGGCGCTCGACGCCCTGCAGGATCCGGCGAACGAGGTCAAGCTCACGGTGACCATTCCCGAGGGCATGGCGGCGATGGACGCGTTGAAGCGCGTCAGCGAGACCACCGGGATCCCGATGAAGGACTTCAAGAAGGCGGTCAAGGATCCGAGTGCGTACGGGGTGCCGAAGAAGTTCCCCTCGATCGAGGGATTCCTCTTCCCGGCGACCTACACCTTCGAACCGTCCGACACGGCGGAGTCGATCGTCCAGAAGCTCGTGGATCGGATGTTCCAGGCCCTCGACGAGCACGGCGTGGCGAAGAAGGACGCCTGGCGCGCGCTCACGCTCGCCTCGATCGTCCAGCGCGAGGCCGGTTCGAATCTCAAGGACTTCCCGAAGATCGCGCGCGTGTTCCAGAACCGTCTCGACACGGGGATGAACCTGCAGTCCGACGCGACCGTCGCCTACGGCACCGGCAATACGCATACCGTCTGGACCACTCCCGAGGAGCGGGCCGACGCCTCGAACAAGTTCAACACCTACGCGAATCCCGGTCTGCCGATCGGGCCGATCGGCCTGCCTGGCGACGTCGCGATCGAGGCGGCGGTGCATCCGGCCAAGGGCGACTGGCTCTTCTTCATGCCGGTGAACCTCGAGACCGGCAAGACGGTGTTCTCGAAGACCGCCGCCGAGCACGAGCAGGCGGTGCAGCAGCTTGCGGCGTGGTGCGAGAAGCACCGGGCCGAGGGCGGCACGCGCTGTGACTGATATCGCCGCGCCGCAGCCTTCGCGTCTCGCGGTGCTCGGCTCGCCGATCGGGCATTCCCGCTCGCCGAGGATCCACCGGGCCGCCTACGCGGTGCTCGGCCTGCCGTGGGAGTACGAGGCGGTGCGTTGCGAGTCGGACGGTTTGGCGGGATGGCTCGGCGAACGGGGCCCGGAGTGGCGCGGTCTCTCGCTGACGATGCCGCTGAAGGAGGAGGCGCATCGCCTCGCGGTCGTACGGGATCCGGTGGCCGAGGAGAGCGGTGTGGCCAACACGCTGCTGCGTCTCATCGGCGACGGTGCCGGGGGCCGCTGGGCGGCGTTCAACACCGACGTGGGCGGCCTCGCGGCGGCGATCCGGGAAGCGGGGCTCGACGCGACGCGCACGATCGTGCTGGGCTCGGGCGCGACGGCGATCTCCGCGATCCTGGCGGCCAGAAGCCTCGGGGCACACCGGATCGGGGTGGTCGCCCGGAACTCGATGAGCTCCTTCGCGCTCGCGGATCGATTCCGCGGTACCGGCGAGCCCGATTCGGAGACGACCGTGAGGGTCGAGGCCGGGTTCCCGGGTGAGAAGTGGCGCGAGGGGATGCCCCTCTCGCTCGCCGCCGTTCTGCGGAATGACGAGCTGACTCGCGATGCCACGCTGGTCATCTCGACGCTCCCGGGATCCGCGGGCGCCGAGATCGAGTTGCCGGCCGAGCTCACCGCGCTCCCGCTCTTCGACGTCGCCTACGACCCCTGGCCGTCCCCGCTCGCCGAGCGCTGGCGCGCGGCCGGCGGCGAGGCGCACAGCGGGCTCGGCATGCTGCTCCACCAGGCGCTTCTGCAGATCCGCATCTTCGTCGGCGGGGATCCCGCGCTGCCGCTCGATCGCGAGGACGAGGTGCTGGCCGCGATGCGGCATGCCGTTGTGGGAGAATAGCTCTTATGCTCAGATGGCTCACCGCCGGGGAATCCCACGGCCCTGAATTGATCGCTGTCCTCGAGGGCATGCCCGCTGGCGTGCCGGTTTCGCTCGACGGCGTGCGCGAGGATCTCGCGCGCCGCAAGCTCGGCTACGGCCGGGGCTCCCGGATGAAGTTCGAGCAGGACGAGTTGAACTTCTCCGGCGGCGTGGTGCACGGTCGCACGATCGGCGGACCCATCGCGATCCGGATCGGCAACACCGAGTGGCCCAAGTGGGTCGAGGTCATGAGCGCCGAGCCGGTCGAGCTGGGCGAGCGCTCGCGCGGGCGGGGAGCCGCGCTGACCCGGCCGCGCCCCGGGCACGCCGACCTCGCCGGGATGCAGAAGTACGGCTTCGACGAGGCCCGGCCGGTGCTCGAGCGCGCGAGCGCGCGAGAGACCGCAGCCAGGGTCGCGCTGGGCGCGATCGCACGCGCCTTCCTCGCCGAACTCGGGATCCGCCTGGTGAGCCACACCGTGTCGATCGGATCGGTCGCGGTGCCCGCGGGCTCAGCGCTGCCGCGCCCGGAGGACGTCGCTGCGCTCGACGCGGATCCGCTGCGCTGCTTCGATGCCGGGACGAGTGCCCGCATGGTCGCCGAGGTGGACGACACGAAGAAGTCGGGCGACACGATCGGCGGCATCGTCGAAGTGCTGGCCTACGGGCTGCCGCCCGGACTCGGCTCCTACGTGCACTGGGATCGTCGCCTGGATTCCCGCCTCGCCGGCGCGCTGATGGGCATTCAGGCGATCAAGGCGGTCGAAGTCGGCGACGGCTTCGAGACCACCCGGCGACGCGGTTCCCAGGCACACGACGAACTGCATATCGCGGACGGCCGGATCACTCGCGACACCGATCGCGCGGGCGGGATCGAGGGCGGCATGTCGACGGGGCAGGTGCTCCGCGTCCGCGCGGGCATGAAGCCGATCGCGACCGTGCCGAATGCGCTCCCGACGGTCGACGTGGCCACCGGCGAGGAGGCGAAGGCGCACCACCAGCGCAGCGACGTCTCGGCGGTGCCCGCGGCAGGCGTCGTGGCGGAGGCGATGACGGCTCTCATCCTCGCGGACGCGATCGTCGAGAAGTTCGGCGGCGACAGCGTGGGCGAGACCCGGCGCAACCTCGAGGGCTACCTGGCGGCGATCCCGGACACCCTCGCGACCGCAATCGAGTCGTGAGCGAGACGGGGGAGTCTCAGCGGCATCCGGTGCCGACGCCGCCGAAACAGCCGCTTTCGACCCAGCCGATCCAGGTTCCGGGGGCGGGAGCCCCGGGCG
>CAMFIY010000299.1 GCA_945952575.1 uncultured Leucobacter sp. | reverse complement strand
GGTATCGACGAGTCCGATACCGGTCAGATCATCGCGGGCCACGGGCTGAAAGTCGGCTATTACGCCCAGGAGCACGAGACGCTCGACGTCAAAGCCAGTGTGCTTCAGAACATGGTCTCCGTGTCGCAGCACCTGACGGAGACGGAGGCGCGACGCGTGCTCGGTTCCTTCCTGTTCACGGGGGAGGACGTGCACAAGCCGGCCGGCGTGCTCTCGGGCGGCGAGAAGACCAGGCTCGCGCTCGCGATGCTCGTGGTCTCGAGTGCGAACGTGCTGCTCCTCGACGAGCCGACCAACAACCTGGACCCGGCGAGCCGCGGGGAGGTGCTCGACGCGCTCGCGAACTTCTCCGGCGCGGTCGTGCTCGTGTCGCACGATCCGGGCGCCGTGGAGGCGCTGAACCCGGAGCGCGTACTCATCATGCCCGAGGCGACCGAGGATCACTGGTCGAAGGAGTATCTGGAACTCATCGAACTGGCCTAGTCGACTCGCCCCTAGGATGGGCGTGTGGCGGTCGAGTGGCAAGATGACCCCCGCTCGATCAGATCGATCGGGGTCTTCGGCGACGCCGATATCGACTGGGATTCCTGGCCGGTGACGGTGCCGGCGGTGCGCGAGTTTCTGAGGGTCGCGAGTGCTGGATCACCGTTCGGCGGCTGGGAGTTCGGGCCGGGCGTGACATTCCTGGTCGGGGAGAACGGCTCGGGCAAGTCCACACTCATCGAGGGGATCGCGGAGGCCGCCGGGCTGCCTGCTGAGGGCGGCACGATGAACGGCGGTGCACGTACGCGCCGCAGCGAGTCCCCGCTCGGGGAGTGGCTGCGGGTGGAGCGGGGCCTGCGCGCGGCGAAGGGCGAGTTCTTCCTGCGGGCCGAGACGATGCACGGCTACTACACCTGGCTCGAGGAGATCCTCGAGGAGCAGCCTTCGCACCCGGACGCGCGCTTGCATCGCTTGAGCCATGGAGAATCCTTCAACACGCTGCTGGACAGCAAGCTCGATCACGAGCGCTTCCTGACGGGCCTCGCCCTGCTGGACGAGCCCGAGGCCGGCCTGTCGTTCGGTTCGGCGCTGCGCTGGCTGTCCGGGCTCGACCGGATGCGTCTCCGCGGAGCGCAGGTCATCTGTGCCACGCACTCGCCGATCCTGTGCTCGCTTCCGGGCGCGACGATCCTCGAGCTCGGGGATTGGGGCATCCGCGAGACGACGTGGGAAGATCTCGAGCTGGTGCACCACCACCGCTCGTACCTCCAGGCTCCGGAGCGGTATCTGCGGCATCTCCTGGACGATGAGCCGGAGGCCTGAGCTTCGCACGGAGCGAAATACCGTAGAAACCCCTAGTCCCGGGTCGGATTACCGTGGAAACCCCTAGTGCGCACTCGCGAAGCAAGTCGGTAGCGTTCGTTCGGTAATGATTCTTCGAGGCGCTCAGACTGCCGGATCCCTCGCCTCGACGCACCGAAGGGACGGCTCGCTATGATTTCATCACTCCTCAGGAAGAGTGGCCCGCTCCGCGCGATCGCCGTGGTCATCGCCGTCATGCTCGGGTCCTCGGGTCTGATCGTCGCGGGGGCGACGGCCGCGCAGGCGGGCGAGACGAAGACGGGATCGTCCTGGTACTGCAAGGTGACGATCGAAACGCCCGAACTTCTCCCGAACAAGAAGATGGGCACGAAGGGTTCGGCGTACAACTGCACCGGATATTCGTACAAACTCTACGTGCAGGTCCATCGCGTCGAGGGCTGGACACATCCGACGATCGCGCAGAAGACCCAGGGCCCCGCGGCCCAGACATCATATGGTCCGCTCAAGCCAAGCGGCTGCGAAACGAAGACCGGTAAGCACAGGTACTTCGGACAGACCTTCATGTATGCCAAGAGCCTCGGTGGCGCCGGTGGGGCACTCATCAGTAAGGACAGCCGAAGCTACAACCCCTGTGACTCCTGATGCAGTGCTCGGGGACTCCAGTGATCGACGCACGTGAGGTCTGCGCGCGCTACGGTCGAGAATCGGTCTGGCGGTTGGACCACGTTTCTGCGCGGATCAGCTCTGGGGTGACTGCACTCGTCGGGAAGAACGGCGCAGGCAAGACCACGCTGATGAAGGCACTCGTCGGCCTCACTCGAGTGCAGCAGGGGTCGCTCGAGGTGCTCGGCATTGATATTGCGCGCGAGCGCCTCGACCACGGGCTCCTCGGCCGCGTCGGCTACCTGTCGCAGGACTTCGGATACGTGCCGAGCTTCACCGTCCGGGAATTCATCGAGTACGGTGCATGGCTCAAGCGAGTACCCGGTGCGCAGATCTCCGAGCGGGCCGCCGCCGCGATCGTCTCGGTCGGACTCACGGATTCCGCTCGCACTAAGATGCGGAAGCTCTCCGGCGGCATGCGACGTCGGGCCGGCATAGCGCAGGCGCTCGTTCACGACCCGGATCTGCTGATTCTCGATGAGCCCACGACAGGCTTGGATCCGGAACAGCGCGTTCGATTCCGAGAGCTCATCAGGAACCTGGCTGAGAATCGTACGGTCCTGCTGAGCTCTCACCTCATCGAGGATGTGCGCGCGCTTGCCGAGCAGGTGCTGATCCTCGACGAAGGGAGATTGATCTTCGACGGGACGATCGCAGAACTCGAACAGCGCGGATCCGGAACCGAAGCCGGAGACTCGCCCCTCGAGCGGGGCTATCTTCACCTGCTGGCACGTGAAGAGGCGAAGCGGTGAAGAGCATTTTCAGGCTCGAGTTCCGTCACTCGAACCTGAGGTTCGCCGTCGTCCCGTTGGCGGTGCTCGGTGTGATCGCGGCACTCAACGAGGTGTATCCGCTGATCGCCACCTGGGAGAACACGGCCGTGGCGCTGATGTCGGCCTCCGCATTCCTCGGCCCGTTCTGGGCGGGCATGGGCGCTTGGGAAGGGTTGCGCGCATATCGCCGACGCCTCCACATCGGCGATCGGGCCGCGGCGCGGTCGCTGCTGCAGATCAGGCTGCCCCAGTATCTCGCCACTTCTGCGTGGATGTTGGTGACCACGGCACTCGTGTACGTGACGGTCATCGCCCGGGCTGCGCTCATCGGACTCTACGACGCCCCGTCGGCTCCGGCGCTCGCATTGCCGGCCATCACGAACCTGTTCTCTCTGTCGCTCGGCTACGCGATCGCGCAGGTCGTCATACGCTGGTGGGCGATCGCGGTCTCCGTGACCGCGGTCACTGGCCTGTACTCGATGACGATGATGCCGATCAAGCCGTACTGGATCCAGGCGATCAGTCCGTACCAAGACGTGTTCCAGCTGGAGGGTTTCGACCTCAGCGGGCCCTTCATCATCGCGCGTATCGGCTTCACGCTTGGCCTCGCCGGAGCGTTCCTGACGCTCGCGCTGATCATGATGCACACTCGACTGTCCACTCTCGCAATCGCGACGGCGGTCTCGACGCTGCTCGTCGGTTCTGCGAGCTCGGTGGCGATCAGTCAACAAGGCATGGCCGTCGGGCAAGCGCAGGCCGCGACACTCATGACCGTAGCTTCGTCCGATCCCGACCTCACCCTGAGGATCCAACCTGACTACACCCCGGTCGCACCACGTCTTCTTGCCGGGTGGGGGCGTGTGGCCAGTCTGTTCGAGAAGAGTGATCTGCGTTTCACAGAGCTGACGCAGGATCTGGAGGCCATCTACGGTGCGAAGCTCGCAGAACGCCCGTACCGTCTCGATCTGAACCCTGGCAGCGACGAGATCCTCGAGGCTTCGATCGATTCGATGTTGCACGATATCCAGGCATGCAATGTCGATGCGCTCGACGTGAACCCGACGGGCTGGATAGAAGGGCACTTCGCATTGCAGATCTGGCTTCGCGGCGTCTTTCCCAAGATGGGGATGTACATTCCGGAGGACGACGAAACGTTCGATGCCGTCGATCGGCTCAACGCGCTCAGCCTTCCCGAGGCACAGGAGTGGGTCGCGGAGCACACGGAGA
>CAMFIY010000298.1 GCA_945952575.1 uncultured Leucobacter sp. | reverse complement strand
CAGTCGCGTTCGACGACTCCGCACCGGCCGCATCCGCGAGCACGCTCGCAGCGATCGGGAGGGGATCCAGGTCCAGGATCCGTGTCGTGATCGCATCGAGCAGCGCGCGGTCGTGACTCGCGACGATCACGATGCCCGGCCAGCTCGAGAGGATCCGCTCGAGGTAGGCGGCCGAGGCGTCGTCCAGATGGTTCGACGGCTCGTCGAGCAGGAGAACGAACGGCGCGCTGAGCAGGAGCGCGGCGAGTGCGAGCCTCAGCCGCTGGCCGCCGGAGAGGTGTCCGATCGAGTGGGCTTCCGCGATCCCGCCCAGGCCGAGGCCCGCGACGATGTCTCCGCGTCGTGCCTGAGCGGCCCAGGCGTCCGACTGCTCGGCGTCCTCGAGTGCGCGCGCGTATGCCCCCGCCACTTCAGGGTCCTCGGGCCGTTCTGCGAAGCGCTCGCCGAGCTCCTCGATCCGGTTGAGCGCGTCGAGCGCCGCGCGCTGCGCGTCGTCCAGCACCTGCCCCAGGGGGGTGTCGTCGGTGTAGGGGAGCTCCTGTGCGAGGAGCCCGACGCTGCCCGGGAGCGCCACGGTACCGTGATCAGGCTCCTGGCGGCCGGCGATGATCCGCAGCAGCGTCGACTTGCCGGTGCCGTTCTCGCCGACGAGGCCGATGCGGTCTCCCGGCGAGGCGGCGAAGGAGACGCCGCTGAGGACCCGACGATCCTGGTAGGCGTGCGAGACGTCTTCGACGGCGAGATGGGTGAGGCCCGATCCCCGGGCTGCGCGGGTCGCGGCGCGGGATGCAGCGGCGAGGTCGGGAGAGATGGTCTGGTGCGATGCGGGCATGGATGCCGCCTTTCGGAACGTTCGGTGAGGTTCCGCGGGGCAGTGCCGGGGCTGCAGGGGTCGACGGATCGTACGGGCGTCAGGGGTGTGGTTCGGACGAGGCCGAAGCGTCGCAACCTGATGGCGGTAGATGCGGAGTCGCGCAGTCCCGGCGCCTCAGGCGCGGAACGGGGCTGCGTCAGATATCCACACAGACGAGTGTACCCCACCGGCCGGTCGCGGTCAGGTTTCGGCGATCACGGTGACCGGGCGCGTACGCTGGTCCCACTACCGGCAACTCTGTGAGGGGAGCACCGCCATGACGACAGCAGCCAGCGGGCGCATCAGGTCGACGCCGAGGGGGATGGATCTCGAGATCGTGCGCTCCCTCGCGCTTCCGATCGACGAGGCCTGGCAGTACCTGGTGGATCCCGCGCTGACGGAGGAGTGGTTCGGCCCATGGGAGGGAGACGGCCGGGCCGGTGGGAGCGTGCGGGTGCGCATGCGTTTCGAGGAGGAGGAGCCGGCGATCCGCATCGCGATCGTCGCGTGCGATCCCGAACGACGACTGGTGCTGCACACGAACGACGAGTACGGCAGTTGGGAACTGGAGTTGCTGCTGGAGGAAGACGGCGGTTTCGACACGATCCTGCATCTCATCCACCATCTCGATGCCGATGCGGCGGTCGGTGAGATCGGGCCGGGTTGGGAGTACTACCTCGATCTGCTGGTCGCCGCGACGGAGAGCACCGAGCAGCCGACCTTCGACCAGTACTACCCGGCGCTCAGCGAGGCCTACGTCGCTCTGCTGCCCTGAACGCAGGATGACCGCATGAATCGATGGGTGGCCCTGCTGCGCGGGGTGAACGTCAACGGCATCACCGTGCGCAGTGCTGATCTCGCGCAGCTCTTCCGCGACCTCGGATTCGGCGCTGTGCGCACGGTGCTGGCGTCGGGGAACGTGCGCTTCGAGACGGCGGACGGCGACGCCGCCCGAGCGGAGCTGAAGACGCGGATCGAAGCAGGGCTCAGCGAGCGCTTCGGCTACGAGGCCTGGATCGTGCTCATCCCGCACGACGACCTGGCAGGGATCGTCGATGCCTATCCGTTCGCAGAGGATCCGGAGCATCACGCCTATGTGGTGTTCGCCTCGACGGACGAGGCACGCACGGAGCTCTTGGACGGCGCACCCGCCGACGGCCTCGGCGCCGGTGAGCAGGTGACGGACGGAGGGGAGGTCGTCTACTGGTGCTGCCCGCGGGGGGCCAGCACCGGCACGGCCTTCTCGAAGCACGCCGCCAAGAGCCGCTTCACAGCGACCACGACCACCCGCAACATCAACACCCTGCGCAAGATGCTCTGACCTGCGATCGCGGTGCGATTCCTGCACCGGAGCCGCTCCCGGCCGGGTACCGTGTTCCCATGACAGATGCCCGTGCAGAGCTGCGGCGCTGGTTCGCGCCGATCCACCTGGTCGACGTGTTCGTCTACGTCGTGGTGCTGAACCTCGCCATCGAATACGTGCCGGTGGTGATCGCCGAGACCTTCACGATGTCGCTGTTCACGGCGATCGTGCTCAAGCTCGTGCTCGAGGCGGTGGTCGCGGTCAAGGATCGGATCAAGCACCGGTTCAAGACGGCCGCGACGCCGCTGGGCAAGGTGCTGGCGGGCGGCGGGCTCTGGCTGCTCCTGATCGGCAGCAAGTTCGTCGTGCTCGAGCTGATCGCGCTCATCTTCGGCAGCAGCGTGAGTCTCGGCGGATTCTGGTCGGTCACCGGCCTGATCCTGGTGCTGCTGCTCGCGCGAACCGGTATGCACCGCCTGCTGAGCGAGGGCGGGACGGAGGCGGCTGCTCCGCCCGATCGAGGCGAGCGGCGGCCTGGGCTCGACGGATCCTGAGGGGAGCCGCCTCGACCACCGGCGTGCCAGGGTCGAGCAGATTCGAGACCGCCTGCATCGGCTACCATCGGGGACTATGGAAGCGGGCGCGGCACTTCGCGGGCTGATGGCCGCAATCGACGAGCATCGTTGGGACGATCTCGAGCAGTACCTCCACCCCGAGTTCCTCTGCCATCTGGTGCACACCGGCGAGTCGTTCACTCGCACCGAGTGGATCCGGTTCAACGCCGGCTATCCGGATTTCGACCGGCTGGAGCTTGAAGAGCTCGTGGCGGCCGAGGCGGAAGCCGCCTGCCGTTCCCATGTCACCAGCCGAGGGGCTGCGGGCGTCCGGCACTTCGCCTGCGCCAGCTTTGCACGGATGGCTGACGGTCGCATCCTTCGGCTCACCGAGGTCTGGACCGATGTGGGACAGCAGGCTCCTCCGGCTACCCGCGCATCAGCCGCTGATCCGGCGTAGTCAGATCGCGTCGCCCGCGACCGGCCCCTCCGTATTCGGCTTCCACCCCAGTGCCGGCGCCACGTGCTCGGCGAAGGCCTGCAGCACGTGCAGGTTGTACTCGGGGCCGAGCTGGTTCGGGATCGTGAGCATGAGCGTGTCGGCGGCCATGACGGCCTCGTCCCGCTTCAGCTGCTCGACGAGTCGATCGGGCGTGTCGGCATAGGTCTTGCCGAACGTCGATTCGAAGCCGTCGATGACGCCGATCTGATCCTGGTTCTCGCGCGAGCGCAGACCGAAGTAGAGCTCGTCCTGCTCGCTCACCAGCGGGAACACGCTCCGGCTCACGCTCACGCGCGGCGCTCCGGTGTGGCCGGCTTCGCGGTACGCGGTGCGGAAGCGGTCGATCTGCTCGCGCTGCAGCTCATGGAAGGGCTGCCCCGTCGCCTCGGTCAGCAGGGTCGAGCTCATGAGGTTGAGACCGCGGCGCCCGGTCTCCTCCGCGGTCTCCCGGCTGCCGGCGCCCCACCAGATGTGGTCGCGCAGCGTGTCGGACCGGGGCTCGATAGCGAGTCGCCCGGCCGGGCCCATGCGCGGATCCGCGTCGGCCACGGCCTCGCCGTCGATCGCACGCAGGAAGAGATCGAACTTCGCGCGGGCCAGATCCGCGCCGCGCGGATCCTCGGATCCGGTGTAACCGAACGCCTCGTAGCCGCGGAGCGCCGTCTCGGGGGATCCCCGGCTGATCCCGAGCGCGAGTCTGCCGTCGGAGATCAGATCCAGCGCTGCGGCCTCCTCGGCGAGGTACAGGGGATTTTCGTAGAGCATGTCGCGGTTGTGACA
>CAMFIY010000297.1 GCA_945952575.1 uncultured Leucobacter sp. | reverse complement strand
CTACACGCGTAAGATCGTCGGCAGCGTCAGATGTGTATAAGAGACAGGCCTGGCCTACATGGCGCCGATGGCGGTCTTCGACATGTTCGGGATCGTCTCAGACACGACCGACGGGCACGTGCCGCTGGCCTATCTCGTAGTCATGGTCGCGGTGCTCTTCACCGCCTTCAGCTACTCGAGGATGGTGCGGTTCTTCCCGATCGCGGGCTCGGCCTACACCTATGCCAAGGAGGCCATCAACTCCCACCTCGGCTTCCTCGTCGGCTGGGCGGCGACGCTCGACTACCTGCTGCTGCCGATGATCAACGCGATCCTCTCGGCGATCTACATGGGGGCGGTGTTCCCGGACGTGCCGTTCTGGGTCTGGGTGGTGCTCACCGTCGGAATCTGCACGGCGCTCAACCTGGTCGGCGTGAAGCTCGCGGCGAGCATGAACGTGCTGCTCGTCTCGATCCAGCTCGTCGTGGCGGTCGTCTTCGTCGTGCTCACGATCATCAACATCTCGAACGGGGCGAACGGCGCCGAGGTGACGTTCCGGCCGTTCTTCTCCTCCGACGTCCAGGGCGCGGCGATCGCGGCCGGCGCCGCCATCCTCGCGCTCTCGTTCCTCGGCTTCGACGCGGTGTCGACGCTGGCGGAGGAGGCGGAGAAGCCGACCCGCGACATCCCGCGCGCGATCTTCATCATCGTGGCCGTGGCGGGTGCCTTCTTCATCTCGGTGACCTACGTGATGCAGACGCTCTTCCCCGACGTCTCGCAGCTCGCCGACATCGTCGGAGCCTCGCCCGAGATCGCCAAGTACGTGGGCGGCGCCTTCTTCCAGGCGATCTTCGTGGGCGGCTACATGATGGCCGTGCTCGGCTGCGGGATCACGCAGCAGCTCAGCGCCGCGCGCCTCCTCTACGCGATGGGCCGCGACGGCGCACTGCCGAAGCGCGTGTTCGGCGCGGTGAACGCGCGCACGGGCGTGCCGGTCGTCAATGTGCTCATCGTCGCCGCGATCGCGCTGACGGCGCTGTTCGTCGACCTCGACCAGGCCGCGTCGATGATCAACTTCGGCGCGTTCATCGCCTTCACCTTCGTGAACCTCTCGGTGATCTTCACCTTCTTCCGCTTCATGAAGCGGCGCGACGCCGCGACCTGGCTCGGCTTCGTGCTCGTGCCCGCGATCGGTGTCGCGATCAACGTGTGGCTCTGGTGCAGCCTCGACGGCGTCTCGATGATCATCGGCGGCATCTGGCTGGCGATCGGCATCGTCTACCTGCTGGTGCGCACCCGCGGGCTCACGGCGCCGGCACCGGATCTGACCGGGCCCGTCAACATCGCGATGTACGAGTGATGCGCGGCTGACCGCGCAGACGGAAGGGCCGGGTCCGATCTCTCGAACCCGGCCCTTCGTCGTGCGTGCGGGGGGGGGGGGGTCAGCCCGCGTAGGTGTCGACGGCCAGGATCTTCACATCGATCTCCTTGCCGTTGGGCGCCGCGTAACTGGCGGTGTCGCCGACCTTGAGCCCGAGGATCGCGACGCCCAGCGGGCTCTCGGCGCTGTAGACATCGAGGTCGCTGCCGTCGGCCAGCTCGCGGCTGCCGAGCAGGAACCGCTCCTCGTCGCCCCAGATCTCCGCGGTGATCAGCGTGCCGATCTCGACGATGCCGTGGGCCTCGGGCGCCTCGCCGACGACGGCGTGCTTCAGCATCTCCTCGATGTCGCGGATCCGCGCCTCCATCTTGCCCTGCTGTTCGCGCGCGGCGTGGTAGCCGCCGTTCTCCTTGAGATCGCCCTCGTCGCGAGCCGCGGCGATGCGCTCGATGATGTCGCGTCGGCCTTCGCCGCTCAGCTGGTCCAACTCGCCCTTGAGCCGATCGTAGGCATCCTGGGTCAGCCATGTCTGCTTGCCGGCCATCTCCAGCCCCTCTCTATGCGTCAAGCCCCAGCATGGCCGGGGCTTTCGCTCCAGCCTACCAGGCGGTCGCGGAGGATGTCAGGCGGGGCGCTCGACCGGCCAGCAGCTGCGCACCGTGCCGGTGGTGGCCTCGTACGTCGTGATCAGCGTCTCGGAGAGGTTGCGCGTGCGCTGATCGCTGGGCGGCAGTTCGAACACCTTCCAGCCCACTGTCGCATACGACTTGCTCAACGCCTCGAGTGCGCAGGCGACCCGGGTCTGCGTCGGCGCGGAGACCTGATACTCGATCGTGACGGCGCGAGGGCCCTGGACGGTGTAGTGGACGACCTTCGACTCGACCGTGTTGGTCTTCTGCCAGCCGCCGAATGCGAGGACGGCGATGCCGATCGCGAGCGCGATGCCGACCAGGCCCCAGCCGAGCCGTCGGTCGATCCCGCGCTGCCTGCTGCGACCGTAGCGCTCGTCGAGTGCGGCAGCCTGTGCTGGGGCTTCTGACACGAGCATCTCCGAAGATGAGCAACTAGACTTGGGGGCTGTTGCCAGCGTACCGGGCCGTGCTCGGGAAACGCATGTGAAGGGATCCCATGACACCCAACCATCAGGCCATGAGGCTGATCGCGGTGCACGCCCACCCCGATGACGAATCGAGCAAGGGTGCGGCCACCTACGCGCACTACGTCGATGCGGGCGTCGAGGTCCTGATCGTCAGCTGCACGGGGGGCGAACGCGGCGACGTCCTGAACGAACTCGTGTCGCGCGATCCGAAGAGCCGGCGCGACCTCGCGGGGCTCCGCCGCGCCGAGATGGAGAACGCCCGGCAGATCCTCGGGTTCGAACATCGCTGGCTCGGCTACCAGGACTCCGGTCTGCCGCCCGAGGGCACCGCCGTGCCGAAGGGCAGTTTCGCCGATGTGCCGATCGAGGTCTCGGCCGAGGCACTCGTGCGCATCGTGCGCGAGTTCCGACCGCACGTGATGATCACGTACAACGAAGAGGGCGGCTATCCGCATCCGGATCACATCCGCTGCCATGAGATCTCGAAGCGGGCCTGGGAGGTCTCGGGCGATGCGACGGCATACCCCGATGCCGGCGAGCCGTGGGCGATGTCGAAGCTCTACTACGAATCGATCTTCAACGCCGAGCGCATGCTCGCGATCTTCGAGGCGTTGAAGGCGAAGGATCCCGAATCCCCGCGCATCGCCGAGTTCGAGGAGATGATCGGCTGGTTCACGCGACGCCCGAGCGACGCCACCACGCGCGTCGACGTCGGCCGCTTCTTCGAGCTCCGAGACGACGCCCTGCGAGCGCATGCGAGTCAGGTCGCCCCCGACAGTTCGTTCTTCTTCTGGCCGAACGAGTTGCAGCGCGAGGCGTGGCCGTTCGAGGACTACCGGCTCGCGGAGAGCCGCGTCGAGACCGCGACGCCCGAAGCCGACCTCTTCGCCGGTATCGCCGGTGATGCGAGTGCCCGCCGATCCAAGAATGAGGTGTCCGAGTGATCGCATCCGCCGTTCTCGCGAGCGTCTTCCCGGCGAACGCCGCCGCCGCCGTGCTCGCCGCCGACGAATCCGTGAAGCCGGGGTCGCCGCCGCCGATCACCTTCGTCGTGACGGCGCTGTTCGCCGCAGCGGTGATCCTGCTGGGGCTCGATCTGGTGCGCCGCGTGCGGCGAGCGAGCTTCAGAGCCGAGATCCAGGAGAATCTGGCGGATGAGATCGCCGAGCGCGATGCTGCCGCTCGAGCCGCCGCGTCGGCCGAGGCCGGCGCTGCGACGGAGGACGGTTCCGCCGGGTCCGCCGAGCCCTCGGCGGACCCATCCACCGGCACCGCGCCCGGACCCGACGATCGGGTCTGACGCGTGACCGCCGCGAGCAGTGCGCCGTTCGGCATGGTCGCCGATCCCGGCCGCGTGCTCGCGGAGGTGTTCGGCTTCCCCTCGTTCCGAGGCGAGCAGGAGGCGATCGTCGGCCAGGTCGTCGCCGGCGGCGATGCCGTCGTGCTGATGCCGACCGGCGGCGGCAAGTCCATCTGCTACCAGGTGCCGTCGCTCTGCCGCGAGGGAACCGGGGTGGTGCTCTCGCCGCTGGTG
>CAMFIY010000296.1 GCA_945952575.1 uncultured Leucobacter sp. | reverse complement strand
CCGCGATCACGATCGAATTCACAATCGCGAGCAGGCCCAGGATGCCCGGATAGCCGGCCTTCCCGAACATCTTCCCCGCGGCCACCACGAAGAGCACGTAGACGACGATCGCAACGACCGAGCCGGTGCCCGAGAGCACGCTGCCGAGTGCTTCATTGATGGGGGAACTGATGTCGTTCATGGGGAAAGCCTAGTGCTCGCCTCCGACTCAGAACCCCAACCGCCCGAGAGCCTTGGGATCCCGCTGCCACTCCTTCGCGACCTTGACGCGCAGCGACAGGTAGACGCGCCGACCGAGGAGTCGCTCGATCTCGCCGCGAGCCCGCTCCCCCACGTCGCGCAATCGCGACCCGCCCTTACCGATCACGATGCCCTTCTGGCTGTCGCGCTCGACGTAGATCGACGCGTAGATCTCCAGCAGACCGGGTTCCCCCTCCCGGTCGGGCTCGCGCTCCTCACGGTCGTCGACCGTCGCCGCGAGCGAGTGCGGCAGCTCTTCGCGGGCGCCCTCGAGCGCGGCCTCGCGGATCAGCTCGGCGATCCGGTCGTCCTCGCTCTCGTCCGTGGTCGTCTCCGCTTCGTAGAGCGGCGGCGACTCCGGCATGAGTTCGAGCAGCACGTCGGCGAGCACGTCGAGCTGCTCGGCGGTCACCGCGCTGATCGGCACGACCGCATCCCACTCGCGCAGCGCGCCGAGCAGGGTGAGCTGCTCGATGATCTGACTGCTCGAGGCCTCGTCGACCTTGGTGAGGATCGCGATCTTCTTCGCGCGCGGGAAGTCGTCGAGGCGCTCATTGATGAAGCGGTCCCCCGGTCCGATCTTCTCGTCGGCGGGAACGCAGAACCCGATCACGTCCACATCGCCGAGCGTCGCCTCGACCAGGGCGTTGAGGCGCTCGCCGAGCAGGGTGCGGGGACGATGGATGCCCGGGGTGTCCACGATGATGAGCTGCCCGTCGGCGCGGTGCACGATGCCGCGAATCGCGCGACGCGTGGTCTGCGGCTTCGGACTCGTGATCGCGATCTTCTCACCGACCAGGGCGTTCGTCAGCGTCGACTTGCCGACGTTCGGCCGCCCGACGAAGGAGACGAAACCGGCCCGGAACACCGCGCCGGCCCCGTCGCTCGATGCCGTGCTCGACTCGCTATCCATCCTCGTCCTCATCCTCTTCTTCCGGGCTCTCGCCCACCCAGCGCGCACCGACGCTCATGAGGCGCCGACGACGCCGCTCGGTCTCGAGCGCCGTGAGCTGGATCCCAGCCACCGTCACCGTATCGCCCTCGTCGGCGAGCCGGCCGAGGTGCTTCGCCACCAGGCCGCCGACGCTGTCGACCTCGTCGTCCTCGAGCTGGATGCCGAACAGCTCGCCGAGCCGGTCGATCGGCAATCGAGAACTCACCTTGAACGATCCGTCGCCCTGCAGCACGGCCTCGGGCGCCTCACGGTCGTGCTCATCGCTGATCTCGCCGAGCAGCTCCTCGATCAGGTCCTCCAGCGTGACGAGTCCGGAGATGCCGCCGTACTCGTCGACGACGAGCGCCAGGTGGTTCGCTTCGCGCTGCATCTGGCGCAGCAGGTCGTCGGCCCGCTGCAGCTCCGGCACGAAGGTCGCCGGCTTCATGATGCGGGTCACCGGCTGCGCTTCGGCCTCATCCGGACGGCGCAGCACGAAACCGCTCGCATCCCGCAGATAGACGACGCCCTCGACCTCGTCGGCGTCGCCGGTGACCACCGGCACGCGCGAGTGCCGCGAGCTGAGCAGCAGTTCGAGCGCATCACGCACCGTCTGCTCGACGTCGAGCGTCACCATGTCGATGCGCGGCACCATCACCTCTCGGACGAGCGTGTCGCCGAACTCGACGAGCGAGTGGATGTAGTCGCGGTCGTCCGCTTCGAGCAGTTCCTGTTCGGCGGCCTGATCCACCATGGAGAGCAGCTGCTGCTCATCGCGGATACGCGTCGACGCCGGCGCCCTGCCCGGGGTGACCCGGTCGCCGAAACGCATGAGTGCCGTGGCGATGGGGCCGAGCAGCACACGCACGGCGCGCACGAACGGGGCGGAGAACCGGATGATGCCGTCCGGGTGGTGCGAGCCGACCGTGCGCGGACTGGATCCCACGAGCACGAAGGTGGCGCCGGCCACGATGAGCGCTGCCAGCAGCAGGGCCAGCCAGAGACTGCCGACGGTTCGCGCCAGCGTCAGCGTGATGAGCACCGCGGCGAGCGTCTCCGCGATGACGCGTGCGAAGCTGAGTGCGTTGACGTGCGCTGCTTCGTCCTCCGCGATCGCGCGGATGGCGGCGGCGGAGCGCGGCGACTCGTCCGCGAGCGCCAGGAGCTCGGCGCGCGAGCGCACGGCGAGCGCCGCGTCGCTGGCCGCGAGCAGGCCGCCGATCCCGAACAGCAGCGCCGCTGCGATCAGGAACAGCGCGATGACTCCCCCGGTCATCGACCGCCGCGGCCGTGCCCGCGATGGCCGCGCTCCTGGGCGGCGAACCCGAGCAGCAGATCGCGCTGGAGCCCGAACATCTCGGCCTCCTCGTCGGGAGTGGCGTGGTCGAAGCCGAGCAGGTGCAGCATGCCGTGCGTGAGCAGGACGCGGATCTCAGTCGCAGTGTCATGGCCGGCCGCCTCCGCCTGGACCTCCGCCACCTGCGGGCAGATCACCACGTCTCCGAGCAGACCGACCGGCGTGGGCGCGTCTGGCCTGCCGGGCCGCAGCTCGTCCATGGGAAAGCTCAGCACATCGGTGGGTCCGGGTTCGTCCATCCACTGCAGGTGCAGCTGCTCGATCGCCGCCTCGTCGACCAACGAGACGCCGAGCTCGGTCTGCGGGTGCACGTGCAGCGCGTCGAGCACGAAGGCGGCGAGACGCTGCAGCGAGGCCTCGTCCAGTTCGAGTTCGAGGCCCGACTCGTTGTTGATCTCGACGCTCACGATGAGTCCCCTCTCTCCGTCTGCCGCGCGTTCTGCGGCTGCGCTGTCCGAGCCTGTTCCTCGTAGGCCGAGTAGGCGTCGACGATCCTGCCGACCAGGCTGTGCCGAACGATGTCGTCCGAGCTGAGCTCGGCGAAGTGGATGTCGTCCACCCCGCGCAGGATCCTGCTCACGACGCGAAGACCGCTCGCCGCGATCGGCAGGTCCACTTGGGTGATGTCGCCGGTGACGACCATCTTCGATCCGTAGCCGAGGCGCGTGAGGAACATCTTCATCTGCTCGGGCGTGGTGTTCTGCGCCTCGTCGAGGATCACGAACGACTCGTTGAGCGTGCGCCCGCGCATGTAGGCGAGCGGGGCGACCTCGATCGTGCCGGCCGCCAGCAGCTTCGGCACCACATCCTGCTCCATCATCGAGCCGACGGCGTCGAAGAGCGGGCGCAGATAGGGGTCGATCTTGTCCTCGAGCGTGCCGGGCAGATAGCCGAGCCGCTCACCCGCCTCGACGGCCGGGCGGGTGAGGATGATCTTCGCCACCTCGCGGCGCTGCAGCGCCTGCACCGCCTTCGCCATCGCCAGGTAGGTCTTGCCCGTGCCGGCCGGGCCGATGCCGAAGGTGACGGTGTGATCGTCGATCGCGTCGACGTAGGACCGCTGGCCGCGCGTCTGCGGGCGGATCGCGTGTCCGCGCACCGTCACGATCGCTTCGCTGAGCACCTGCGCTGCGGTCGGGCGCCCGGCCCCGTGCTCGGACGCGTTCTCATGGACCATGCGCGTGACCTCGCGCACGTCGTGCCGCGAGACGGCGCCGCTGCGCCGGGCGACCTCGAGCACTTCTGAGACGACCTGTTCGGCCGCACGCACCTCACCTGCCGGTCCGCTGAGCGTGAGCACATGATCCCGAGCGTGGAACTCGACCGCCGGATGCTGGCGTTCGAGATCGCCGATCAGCTGATCGCGGTGGCCGAGGAACTGCGCGAGGTCGACGCCCGTGAGCAGGACGGTGCGCTGCAACTGCGCGGCGGCGGGTCCACGGTTGCCGCCGGATCCCTCGCCGGACTGATGGTCGGTCGGCACTAGAG
>CAMFIY010000295.1 GCA_945952575.1 uncultured Leucobacter sp. | reverse complement strand
CCGCGACACCGTCGGATTCCTCCCGTTCCCGCTCATCGTCGGCGTCACGGCGATCTCCGGCGCCCTCGCCACGGCCGTCCACCATCCCGACGAGCTGCTCCCGCCGGCCTCGGCGGTCTCCCTCTGCGGCGGGATCGCCGTCTTCTATCTCACCAACGCGGCCGTGTCCCTACGGCTGGGGCGCCCGCGCGGCCTCGTGCTCCGCTGGGCGATACCGGCGCTGCTCCTCACCGGGATCCCGGTGCTCGCGGCGGTCATGCTCTCCGCCGGATGGGTGATCCTCGCGGCTGCGGTGACCCTGGGGGTCATCGCGCTGCTGGGCGAACTCGGGCACCGCGCGTAACGACTCCGGATCCGGCGCGAGCGGGGCCTACAGGCCGACCAGCGCTTCGCGATAGGCCGAGAAATCGCGGGCCTCGCCGGGCGACGTCTCGAAGGAGGCGATCACGCGGCGGTCCGCACCGATGACCACGGTGGCGCGTGTGGCGATTCCCCGCTCCTCGACGAACGCTCCGTACTCGCGCGCGACCGCGCCGTGCGGCCAGAAATCCGAGAGGATCGAGAACTCGTAGCCCTCGTCGGCGGCCCAGGCGCGCAGGGCGTGCACCGAGTCGACCGAGATGCCGAGCAGGCGCACGCGCGCGTCGCCGAACACCGAGATGTTGTCCCGCAGCTCGCACAGCTCGCCCGTGCAGATCCCGGAGAAGGCGAGCGGGAAGAACACGAGCGCCACCGGCTGCTCGGCGACCAGCTCGGAGAGCGTGAGCTCCTCGCCGTACTGATCCGAAAGCGTGAAGTCCGGTGCGATCTCGCCGACCTGAATGACCATGATGTCCCCGATTCCCGGCGTTCGCCGCCGCTTGTTCCGCTGCCATCAGCCTAGGGCAGGACAACGCCGGCACCGAACCGTAAGCCTCCGGTCACGGAGCGGCCACCTTCGGCGGCTATCTTCGGGCACGGAAGCAGGAGTACCAGTGGAACGCATCGCGGATCTGCCGCAGACGGTCGGCGATTTCGACCTGCGCGATCTGCTCGGCACCGGCGGCACGGCTGCGGTCTACGCCGCGGTGCACCGGCCGAGCGGCACCGCGGTCGCTCTCAAGGTGCTCCGCCCGGCGCTCTCCGGGCACGCGGAGCTGCGATCCGCGTTCCTCCGCGAAGCGGAGCGGACTGCCGCTGCCGAGCATCCGGGAGTCGTTCGCGTGCTCGGGAGGGGTCAGAGCGGCCTGCCCGCTCCGCAGGCCTGGATCGCCTTCGAGCAGGTCGCCGGCCGCACGCTGAGCGCCCACGTGCGAGAGCACGGCCCGCTGACGCCGAGGGACGCACTGATCCTCGCCGCAGCCCTCGTCGAGGCGCTCGACGCGGCGCACGCCCAGGGCATCGTGCATCGCGATGTGACCCCCGCGAACGTCCTCATCGCGATGGAGGCCGGCGTCCCACTCGATCCGAGCCGGGTGCGCCTCATCGACTTCGGGCTCGCGGACGTTCCCGGCGCCGCCGCGGTCAGCGTGTCGGACGGCGACACCTCGGTGCTCGGCAACCCGCACTTCATCTCACCGGAGCAGGCTCAGGGCCTCCCGGTCACCGAGGCGAGCGACCTGTACCAGCTGGGCGGTCTCCTCCACTTCGCGCTCACGGCTGCGCCGCCCTTCCGCCGCGACGATCTGGTCACCACCATGCGCGCCCACGTCTCTGACGATCCGACCCCGCCCTCCCGACTCGCACCCGGCATCGCTCCGGAGATCGACGCGATCGCGCTGCGCTCCCTCGCGAAGGATCCGCGGGAGCGCTATCCCTCCGCGCGTGCGATGCTCGCGGCGATCCGGGGCGCCGCCGCGTTCGCGAGCCCGACGGAGGTCGATACCGATCGGCTCCCGCTCATCGCCCCGGCCGGCATCGCGCCCGAACGCACCCGCAGTCGCCGACGGATCGAGCCGCGCGGCAGACGGCCGTGGCTGCTCGCCGCCGCCGGGATCACCGTGTTCGCCGCCGCGCTCGGACTCGCCGTCGTCGCATCGCTGCAGTCATCGCTCACCCTCGGGGTCGACTCGGTGAGCGCGCTCCCGGCGCCCGCTCCCGAGAAGGCCCGGCAGTCTGTGTCCGCCCCCCTGGACGATCCGCCCCGCACCCCTCAGCCGCGACCCTCGCCGGGCCCGCTCGAGAAGGCGGCCGACCCGGTCCCCGTGCCCGAGCTGCTCGGCCTGAGTCTCGAAGAGGCCCGGACACGACTCGCGCGCAGCGGGCTCGCGCTCGGCCCGGTGACCCGCGTTCCGAGCTCGAGCGCCGCCGAGACGGTGCTCGAGACCTCCCGGCCGAGCGGGGCCGCGGTCCGCCCGGGGATCCGGATCGGACTCACGGTCGCCTCGGGCGCGAACGCGATCCCGGTACTCGCAGGCCTGAGCGGCGAACATGCGGTCGCGACGCTCGAGTCCGCGGGCTTCTCCGCGGTGCTCCCCGAGGCGCCCGCCGACCCGCTCGCCGTCGTCACCGACTCCACCCCGGCCACCGGTGAGATCGCGGCGCTCGGCAGCCCCGTCCTGCTCTCGTTCGAACCGGCCGAGACCCCCGATCCGGCGCCAGCGGCGGGCTCGTCCATTCCGCTCCACCTGCCCTTCATGCAACGGGCATCGATCGCACCCACGCCGTTCACCTTCCTCACCCATCCCGTTCACACGCGCTCCCTACCGTGAATGCCGTGCGCCACGCGTTCGCCGAACCGTGCTCTACGACACGCACCAGTGAGGAACCGTACGATCAGTGGAGAGCCCGACCGTCGAGCATGCGCCGCCCGAGCCTCAGCTCCTGCGCGGCACCCAGCGGCCCAGCGATATCGACGGTCCGCTCGAAGAGGTCTCGCCCCGATCACTGCGGTCGGCACCCGCGGTCTCCGACATCGTCTTCAAGTCGACCGCCTTCGTCGCGGGCCTCATCACCGTCGCCATCATGCTCGCCGTCGGCATCTTCCTGTCGCTCCGAGCGGGCGATGCGATCGGCGCGGCCGGATTCTCCTTCCTCACCGAGCAGCAGTGGTCGCCCGAGACGCAGAAGTTCGGGATCGCCGCGGTGCTCTTCGGGACGTTCACCATCGCACTGGTGGCGATGGCGGTCTCACTGCCCCTCTCGTTCGGCACCGCGCTGCTGATCTCCGAGATCGCGCGCGGCCGGCTGCAGCAATGGCTGATCACGATCGTCGATCTCATGGCCGCCGTCCCCAGCGTGGTGTTCGGCCTCTGGGGCCTCTTCTTCCTCCAGGCGAACATCGTGCCGGTCGCCCAGTGGATCGCGCATCACTTCGCCTGGATCCCGATCTTCGCCGTGACGGATGAGCGGGGCGCGCCCCTGACCGAGGCGAGTGCGTTCACCTCATCGGCGTTCATCGCCGGCATCGTCGTGGCGCTCATGATCGTGCCGACGCAGACCTCGGTGATGCGCGAGACCTTCTCCCAGGCTCCGGTCGGCGAGCGGGAGGCCGCTCTCGGTCTCGGCTCCACCCGCTGGATGATGATCAGGAACGTGGTGCTGCCCTTCGGCCGCGGCGGCATCATCGGCGGTTCCATGCTCAGCCTGGGCCGCGCCCTCGGCGAGACGATAGCGGTCTACATGATCATCTCGCCGATCTTCACGATCAACTGGCAGGTGCTCAAGACCGGCGGCAACTCGGTCTCCGCGCTGATCGCGCTGCGCTACGGCGAGGCGAGCGACTTCTCCCTCTCGGCGCTCATGGCCGCGGGTCTCACCCTGTTCCTCATCACTCTCGTGATCAACTTCACCGCGTCGTCCATCGTCGCCCGATCGCGCTCCGGCGCACAGAGCGAGGCGTGAGATGGGCAGCGTCACCGGAACCGCGGTCGAGGCCGCGAGCGAGACCGCGATCACGAGCGGCGCCGAGGGGCGGCCGGAGCCGGCGCACGCCGAGCCCGCGCACACGGAACCCGCCCGTACGACTCCCGTCGGCACCGTCCTCCCCGACGTGAGCGAGGTCGAAGAGGGCGACCGACGGGATCTGCACGGGATCCGCGCGGAGGACGCG
>CAMFIY010000294.1 GCA_945952575.1 uncultured Leucobacter sp. | reverse complement strand
ACGAGATTCATGAGCGTCTCGTGGGCTCGGAGATGTGTATAAGAGACAGGTCAAGATCTGAATGAAGTAGTCGCTGCTGCTGGGAAGATCGAGAAGCACGAACGGTTCGGATGCGAGCTCTGACAGGTGGAGGGCGTCGTGCCCGGCGAGCCGATGATCCTGCGGGAGAATGATGTGGGGACGGAACTCGGCGACGACGGAGCTCGTGAACCCGTCGCCGAGCGGCAGATCGTAGGTGATCGCGATCTCCGCGCGGCCGTCGCGCAGGGCGGCGATGCACTCCGAGTGGTCGCCCTCGAGTGCGGTGACGTCGAGCTCTGGGTGCTCCTCCTTCAGCTTCCCCAGCAACCTCGGCAACACGAACGGCGCGAGTGTCTTGAAGCACGCGAGCGTAATCAGGCCGCGAACGTCGCGCTGATCCGCACGAATCCCATCGATCGTCTCGTTGAGCGAGCCGAACAAACGGTGCGAATCCTGCAAGAGCCGATCGCCGGCGCTGGTGAGGATCAGTCCTTTCGAGTGCTGGCGAATGAACAGTGCGGCACCGAGCGAGCGCTCAAGCTGCGTGATCGCCGTCGAAATCGCTGACTGCGCGACGTGCAGCTCTTGACTCGCCATGGTCATGTTCAGTGTCTTCGCGCATTCGGCGAAGTACACCAACTGAGTCAGGGTGATCGGAAATCTCTGGACCAAGGAGGCTCCTCGTCGAGCGGGAGTGGATCGGTGGGGAAGTATCAATCGAATAGATTGCGTGCGTAACTTTTCAGTATTTTACAGATGATTTCGGAACTCTGAGAATGGTGGGATAGAAGCCGCGCGCTCACTGCGCCACTCGACGAGGAGGATCCCGTGACTGAAACCACTCACTTGCGATTGCGGAAGTTCAACACGCAGGAGACCTATCCGGAGCAGAACCTCGATAACGATCTGTGCCAGGCCGTCGTCGCCGGGGGCGTCGTCTACCTTCGAGGACAGATCGGGCAGGATCTCGAAACTCGGGAATCCGTCGGCATCGGCGATGTCACAGCCCAGACCGAACAGGCGATGTCGAACATCAAGATGCTGCTCGAGGAGGCGGGAAGCCGCCTCGAGGACATCGTCAAAGTGACGATCTACATCATCGACCCGCGGTACCGCGAGGACGTCTACCGCACCGTCGGCACGTGGCTCAAGGGGGTCTACCCGGTATCGACGGGAATCGTGGTGCAGGCCCTCGCCCGCCCCGAGTGGCTCGTCGAGATCGACGCCACCGCCGTGATCAGCGAGCGTTGAACCGTGACCTTCTCACTGCTGCTCCGCGACCCTGAGACGGGCGCCTTCGGTTCGGCCATCTCTTCCTCGTCACCCGCTGTCGCCGCTCGCTGCGTCAACCTCGCAGACGGCGTCGGGGGCGCCCACTCCCAGAATGTGACGGACCCGCGTCTCGGGCATCAGCTCCTCGAACAGCTCCGATCCGGGTCAGGCGCCGAGGAGGCGCTTCGTGCGGTGGTGTCGAACGCGGATCCGCGGACGATCGACTTTCGTCAGTTGCTGGTGCTCGACCGCAACGGCAAGACGGCGGTCTTCTCGGGCAACCGGGCCCTCGGAATCTTCGGGTCCGCAGAACGCGAGAACGCGGTTGCCGGAGGCAATATGCTCGCGAGCATCGAGGTGCTCGACGCCCTGGTGGACACGGCCCTCTCGACGGCGGGGACGGTCGAGGAGCGGCTTCTGGCTGCCCTGGAAGCCGCGAGCGCAGCGGGTGGCGAGGCCGGACCGGTGCACTCCGCCGGCATCGCCGTCGTGACGGACGCCGGCTGGAGGGTCACGGACCTTCGCGCGGACTGGTCGGAAGACCCGATCGCGGATCTGAGACGAGCCCTCGCGGAGTGGCTCCCGCAGCGCGACGACTACGTGCGACGCGGCCTCGACCCGGCATCCGCTCCGTCATACGGTGTCCCCGGCGATGACTGAAGAGCTCAAGCAGCAGATCGCCGACCGGAGGGCCGAGATCGACGACGAACTCGTCGAACTCTCCCAGCGCCTCCACGACGACCCGGAGATCGGGTGGCAGGAGCACCGGTCCTCAAAGTCTGTCGCACGCGTGCTCGCCGAACACGGCTTCACGGTGGAGCAACCGTATCTCGGCCTCGAGACGGCCTTCCGGGCGACGTTGGGCGATCCGGCATCAGCGAGGTTCACCGTCGGGTTTCTTGCGGAGTACGATGCGCTTCCTGGTCTGGGCCACGCGTGCGGGCACAACTTGATCTCTGCCATGTCCGTGGGTGCTGCGATTGCCCTCTCCGCCGTCGCGGAGCGCGAGGGGATCATCGTCGAGGTGATCGGCACTCCCGCCGAAGAAGGCGGTGGTGGGAAGATCGAACTGCTGGAGCGCGGCGCGTTCGCCGAACTGGACTTCGCGCTCATGGCGCACCCGGCACCTGTCGACGTCGCCGAGGCCCGACCATTCGCCGTGACCCACTGGCACGTGCAGTACGACGGTGTCGCCGCGCACGCCGCCGCGTACCCTGAGCGCGGCGTGAACGCCAATGACGCTTTCCTCATCGCTCAGACCGCCATCGCGCTGCTGCGTCAGCAGCTTCCCACCGGAGTCCGGGTGCACGGCGTGCAGACGCGAGGGGGCGAGGCGCCGAATGCAATTCCCGAGCGCACCGAGGGGCGCTGGTACGTGCGCGCAGAGAGCACCGGGCAACTGATCGAGCTCGAAGAGCGCATCCTCAAGTGCTTCGAAGCCGGAGCATTGGCGACCGGCGCGGATCTCACCGTCACCCCGGAAAGCCGCCGCTACGCCGAGATGCGGACGGATGAGGCCGCACTCGCTCGATACCGCGCGAACGCGACCGAGCTAGGGCGAGACTTCGATGTGGACCCGGTGGCGGCCACCATGAACCGCGCCTCGACCGACATGGGCAACGTGTCGGCGGTCGTCGATGCGATCCACCCCTATATCGGCGTGGGTGGTTCCGCTTCAAATCATCAGCCCGCGTTCGCCGACGCGTGCGTCGGTCCAGAGGCTGAACGCGCGCTCCGGGACGGAGCCACCGCGTTGGCGTGGACGGCCCTCGACGTCGCCCGCGAGCGGCGACGCGACTGAACGCGTTCCGAGCCATGCGGACATTACCAGAGGAGACAGACAGATGACACGTACACACGAATACTGGCAGGCAGCAGCCGGCGATCTTGAATTCGACGGCCGGCCTGTGATTAACGGCGCCCGAGTGGCTGCGAGTTCGGGCGAGACGATCACTAAGACGAACCCGGCGACGGGCGAGCGGATCTCGGAGATCCATGCCTGCTCGGAAGCCGATGTCGATACCGCGGTCGCCGCAGCACGAGCGGCCTTCGAGTCCGGGGAGTGGTCGCGCGCCGGCGCTGGTTTCCGGCGTGAGCGTCTGCTTGAGCTCGCCCGACTTATCGAGTCGCGCGCCGACGAGTTCGCACTCTACGACTCGCTCGACATGGGCAAGCCCGTGCGCGAGTCGTCGACTATCGACGCCCCGGGATCCGCCGCGCTCTACCGCTTCTACGGCGAAGCGATCGAGAAGCAGGAGGATCTGATTCCGGTTACGCCTCCCGGATCCACCGCGCTCGTCACTCGTGAAGCGCTCGGCGTCATCGCGGTGATCGTCGCTTGGAACTACCCGCTCGAGATCGCGACGTGGAAGCTCGCCCCCGCGCTCGCTGCCGGAAACACCGTCGTGGTGAAGCCCCCGGTGGAGGCCTCCCACTCGACGCTGCTGCTCGCGGAGCTCGCCATCGAGGCCGGTATCCCGGCGGGCGTGCTGAACGTCGTCACCGGACGGGGGTCGACCGTCGGTAAGGCGCTGGCACTGCACGAGGACATCGATATGCTCGCGTTCACGGGGTCGACAGAGGTGGCGAAGCAGCTGCAGCAGTATGCCGGTCAATCGAACATGAAGCGGCTCGCGCTCGAGGCGGGCGGAAAGAGCTCGAACCTGGTCTTTGCCGACTGCGATGACCTCCGTACGGCAGCGGCAAAGGCGGCGTTCGGCAGCTTCTACAACCAGGGCGAGGTGT